>DATAIY010000228.1:0-2813 GCA_036262475.1 Solirubrobacterales bacterium | reverse complement strand
CAAGCTTCGTCACACGCTTGGCGCTGATCACCGCCCGGTTCTGTTCAGCCTCCGGCATCGCCCTCACTCCTCCTCGTCGAGGTAGCTGAGCTCCTTCGGCTGTTCGACCTCAACCGGCTCGAGCGCTCGATCGAGTGGCTGGGCCTCGGGCAGTGCCGCGCCGCCTGCGCTGGGCGCCCCCTGTATCGCGACCTTTGCCGCTCTTCCCCGCCGAATCACCCAGGCGCTGCCGGTGTCGAGATCCCGAACCCGGTCAGGATCGATCTTCGGCCGCTGCTGCTGGCGGGCAAAGCCCTCGCGCTCACGGATTCCGCCCTGGTAGCGGTGGGTCAGCTCGACCGCCCGCTTGGACCCGGCCAACTTGCCGATCTGATCGGGCTCATTGATGGCGTGGACGATCAGCGTCTGCACCGAGCCGAGAATCCGATCGCGCTGGGTGCGCGGACCCATCCCCGAGGGCGTCTGCGGCACCAGCACCATCGAAGCGTTGAAACTTCGCGCCTGCTCGACCTTCGTCGCGATGTCGCTGGCGGCGGCGATCGCCGAGAACTCATCGGCGAAGAGCAGGCAGGGGCGCCGTGGTTCCTTGCGCTTGGAGAAGTAATGGGCGAAGTCGGCGAAAAGCAGGCAAGCCGCTCCGGCCGTGTCCTCCCCCAGCGCCACGGAGTCGAGCAGGAAGTAGGCACTCTCGACGTCCTCCCAGGACCAGTCACCGTCGAGGGAGGAGCCAAGCTGGCCGAAGAAGGCCTGGTAGCGCAACCGCACCTGGCCCACCTTGGCTCGCGGCAGCGAGAGCACCGCGCTACTTGACCCATGCGCGTTCAGCAGCAGCTCGTAGTCGAGTCGCACCAGCAGCTCCGCGCTTGAGCGGGGCGGCCCGTCGGGGTGATTGCAGGCCAGCTGCAGCGCCGTCTTGGCGATGTCGCGGTAGTAGGCCGCCGGACCCTCGGGGACGAACTCGATCACCTCGAGCAGGCGATTGACGATGGCGCGCCAATCGCCGCGCCAAGCGTCGAAGGGCTCGTTGGGGAAGACGCGCACCCGGCGACCGGCCTCGCCCATCAGCCCGACGAAGCGCTCGGCCGAGCCCCGATCTCCCTTGGCATCGAGGTAGAAGACCGGGGTATCGGTCTTCACCGCGACCTCGTGCGCGATCCGCATCGAGGTCTCGGTCTTGCCGGTGCCGCTGGCGCCGAGGATCACCGCGTGGCGGCGCATGTCGGCGAAGGGCCAGATCAGGTCGCCACCGGCTCCGATCGGCAATACCCGCTCACCGGCCAGGCGCCGGCCCAGGACGGCGCCGTCAGCAGCGAGGGGCGCCGGGCACCTGGCACCGTTCCGGCGCCAGCCCAACATCACTCGCCCTCCGGCAAGCGCCGCACAACCAGCTTCGGCCAGCGGCCCTCGGCCTGCACCCGCTTCATCAGGTTGTAGGTCCTGCGGCCGCAGAAGTAGAGGACCGCGTCGTAGCGGTTGCTGTGCTGGGCGACGATCGGGCGGATCTCGCGGTTGGCTTTGGGGGAGAGCTCAGCCTCGATCGCGTGGCGCTCCCCGTCGATCTCGAAGATCGCGTCGGGAATCCGATCGCGGGGGTCGCGCTGGCGGTAGACGATGCGCTCACAAAGCCAGCGGCCCTGCGGCGCGCGGTCGGCAAGGTGAAGACGGATCTCGTTGAGAGCGCGGCGGTGGGCGAGGCTCGAGACATCCGGCACTCGGTAGGGAAACCCGGTTGCGGCGACCCTGGCGCCCCGACAGCTGAGCCAAAACCACGGGTAGTCGCGGACCAAGAAGCGACGGTGCTCGATCCAGCCCGAGTCCTCGAATGCCCGCGCCCTGCTCACCACCTCCGCCAGGCCGACCCCGAGGAAGCGCGCAAGCTGGTCGAGCGGGATCGCCACCTGCTCGGAGAGCAACCGCAGTACCGCGACGTCGCTGCTATCGGAATCCCGATCCCCGGCAGTCCCGATCGCCGGTCTTCGCCGCCGCTGGTGTTCGTGAGTCGAGTTCGCCTGGGTGTGCATGGGCGAAGCGAACGCACGCTTGCGTGCCAGCATGCGAGTCCTGCGCTCCCAGCGGACCCAGCGAGATGTCCGCGGCTTGATTGCAGCTCGGGTTCCAAGGCTCGCGATCGCCCCAAACGGCGCATCGCGGCCTGCGTCAACTCAGCGACAAAGAAGGCCGGCATGGCAGCTATCGCGCCCGCAACCGAAGGGACGCTCCAGTCGCAAACCGCGGCTCTTGCCGAGCGGCGCCCCTGGCCTCGATCACGCTGACGCTTGAGCGGCGCAGCTGGACGCTGTATCGCCATCAACGCCGTGGCTGGACTCGCTCCTTGGCGCCCGGCAGGACTGTGCCGCCGAGCTGTCGGGTCGAGTCCCTGGCCGACCCGAGTCCGTGCCCCGAAGAGGTCGCCGAGCGCAACGAGGAGATCGCGTCCATGCGCCAGAAGCTCGCGACGCTGAAGCCCGACGAGCGAGAGGCCCTCGGCCTCTTCGCGCTCGGCTTCAGCTACCGCGAGATCTGCACTTCACCGGCTGGGTCTATACCAAGGTGAACCGCTGCATCACCGAGGGGCGGGCGGCTCTTCGGAGAGGTCAGCGCGCCAAATGATGGGAACCGGAGCAGACTCACCACGCTGCGAGGGTGTTGCCCAAACAAACGCGAAGTAGGAGCCGGGCCAGCGCCCATCGGTCGCCTACGACTGTCGGAACCATGGCCTGCGGGCTTCTCCTTTTCGTCCGAGGCGGGGGTGCCCGCGGCACCCGCCAACGCGCTCGCAACCACACGAAAGCAGCACCAGGCTGTCGAAGGAA
>DATAIY010000227.1:0-2552 GCA_036262475.1 Solirubrobacterales bacterium | reverse complement strand
CGGCCATTGCGGTCAATCTAGGGTGGGCGGAGGCGGGAAATCCGACAAATTGGGGAAGGCTCGGCTTTTGACTAGATTCCCAACCGCTACGGAAACGACCCGAGGAGCAGCTTGAGACACCCACGAGACTTCTTCCATCCGCAGGCGATCGGCGCCCCGGAGCCGCTGCGCGAGATCCCGGTGACGCCCTCTCGGATGATCCACTTCCTCGACTTCTCGAACGAGAAGATGGTCGCCAAGGCGGGAGACATCGCCAAGCAGACCGACATCCTCCTCGGCAACCTCGAGGACGCCGTCCCGGTCGACCGCAAGGAGGCCGCGCGCGCCGGGCTGATCCGCGCCGCGAAGGAGTCCGACTTCGGGCAGACCTCCCTCTGGACCCGGGTCAACTCACTGGAGAGCCCCTGGGTGCTCGACGACCTGACCGAGATCGTCGCCGAGATCGGCGACAAGCTCGAGGTCGTGATGGTGCCCAAGGTCGAGGGCGCCTGGGACATCCACTACGTCGATCGGCTGCTGGCCCAGTTGGAGGCCCGGGCCGGACTGGACCGCCCGATCCTCGTCCACGCGATCCTCGAGACCCCGCAGGGGGTCGTCAACCTCGAGCAGATCGCCAACGCCAGCCCACGCATGCAGGGGATGAGCTTCGGCCCGGCCGACCTCGCCGCGGCCCGGCGGATGAAGACGACTCGGGTCGGCGGAGCCGTCGGCGTCGAGCATGACGACGAGGTTTCCAGTGACCGCCGCGAAGCCGGTGCGGAGGGCGTCCCCCTTGCCGCGGCCGCTCTGAGAGGTGACACGGATGTCGGGGCGGGCCCGGCGGGCGGCTTCGATCGTGTCGTCGCGCGAGTTGCCGTCGACGAGGATCACCTCGTGCAGACCTTCCGGCAGATGCTCGAGCACCTGACCGATGTTCTGGCCCTCGTTCATCGCCGGAATCACGACGCTGACCTTGGTGCTGCGGCTGGCGCGGCGATCGGGACCGTTGTAGGGAACGGCGCCCCGCGCGGCCAGTGCCTTGACCTCGATCAGCGGTACGCCCCCGACCTGGCTGGGAGTC
This sequence comes from Solirubrobacterales bacterium, assembly GCA_036262475.1. Lineage (GTDB taxonomy): Bacteria > Actinomycetota > Thermoleophilia > Solirubrobacterales > 70-9 > VAYN01. The sequence continues at coordinate 1,492 of DATAIY010000227.1, read as the reverse complement.
GCGGCCGGCGCCTCGAGCAGGTCCAGGGGACGGGGAAGCAGGCTGACCAGGACGCCGATCGACTTGAAGGCGCGGACCAGTTCCAGCAGGCCCTCGTCGTCGGCGTGCTGGCTCGAGATGACGACGCGGTCGGCGTCGTAGCGCTCGACCACCTCGAGTGCGGCAACGCGACCCGCCGTGCTGGAGTCCCGCTCGCCGGGGGGCACGGTGCCGACCACGGTCGCGAAAGCGCTCAGCGGCGCGTATGCCCGAAGCCTCTCAGCGGTGGCCTCGTCCCCGACCAGCACCCACCGCTCCTGTGGGTTGAGACCCTGCAGGTAGGGGGTGATGATCGCGCGGAAGCCCGAGTCGATGACGACGAAGACGGCCCAAAGTGCGAGCTGCTCGCCGCCGTTGAGCGGCGTCAACAGAGAGGCCGCCCAGGCGAAGAGCGCCGCCACGACGAGCCGGATCACCGGCCAGCCGGCACCGTCTTCGCCCGAGAGCGCACCCCTCGAGGGGTGCGGCCCGTAGACGCCGAGCATGCCGTAGACGACAACTAGCACCAGCGGGGCGACCGGCAGGGCGGGGAAGACGGAAGCGTCGCTGAGGAGGGCGACGAGGGACAGCGCTACCGAGGAGCAGGCGAAGTCGACGGCCGGCAGCAGCCACCAGCCGAAGCCTTTGCGGGCGAGCGGCATGGTGCCGAGGGTCGGCCGGTCCTGAACGACCGCTTCGCTGCTGCGCGGGACGGCCGCCGGGAACGGCCGATCGAGGGGGAGTTCATTGGAAGGTTGCATAGGCGGTTTGGAGGGAGAGGGTGGGACCTTAGCTCTAGGCCCTAAGGCCGAGTGTTTCGGTCGGGTGTTCCTCCGTATCGGCAGCCGCTTTGGATCACGTTAGCGTCCTGCAGCGGTTCGGGCGTCAACGCCTGAGGTTACGGCATCGTGAATGGAAAAATCGGCCCTTCCGGGTGCGGCAAAGCGCGGCTGTAAGGCGGTCAGAGCCCGTACGCTCTCGCCAGCTCCGGGTCCTTCTCGGCCAGCATCTCGGCCAGCTCGACCATCACCTTACATTGCTTCCAGGTGGCGTCGTCCTGCATCTTGCCGTCGATCATGTGCACGCCGCGGCCGTCGGGGATCGCCTCGATCACCTTCTTCGCGAACTTGACCTCGTCGGGCGGCGGGCTGAAGACCCTCTTGGCGATCTCGATCTGGACCGGGTGCAGCGACCAGGCGCCGACGCAGCCCATCAGGAAGGCGGCGCGGAACTGGGTCTCGCAGCCGGCGGTGTCCTTGATGTCGCCGAAGGGCCCGTAGAAGGGAAGGATACCGGCGGAGGTGCAGGCATCGACCATGCGGGCGATCGAGTAGTGCCAGAGGTCCTGCTGAGCGCTGATCCGGTCTGCATCCGGGTTGGCGGGGTCGACCGGGTCCTCCATCACCCGGTACCCGGGGTGGCCGCCGCCGACCCGAGTCGTCTTCATCCGCCGGGCCGCGGCGAGGTCGGCCGG
>DATAIY010000226.1:0-6957 GCA_036262475.1 Solirubrobacterales bacterium | reverse complement strand
GCCCCCGACTCCGCATGGCAAGCGAGATCGAGGGCGATCAGGAGGCTGCTATTCGGGGTAACTTCGGACTAAGAATTGGCTCTGGGAACCCGTTTGCGGTCGATTCAAGCCTGATGATCCCAAGTAATTCGATTACGTTCTGTCTAGTTCGGTGGAGCCGGGGACATATTTCGGGACACGCTCTGCATCAGCACCAGCGGCCAGTCAGATTGCCAAGTCAGAACCACTACGTCGGCAGGCCCCACTTCGGCATGCCGGCCGCGCGCGCCAGGCGTCGAGCCCGCGCGTGATCGATTTGCCGACCCCCCGGTTGCGATTGCATCGCCCACGGGTGCCTGCCGATCGTCCCGTAGTGCTCACGGAGGAAGGCTTTCAGCTCACCGCGATGCTCGGCGCAAGAGAACAGGGCGGCGCCATAGAGGCCGCGGCCGTGCCAGATCAACCAGTGCCCCGGCTCGGCATCGACGTACTCGCCGAAGCGCGGATCCAGTAGCTCGCGCTCGAGGCACGCCTGGGTGGCTTCATCGGGACCGCAGCCACAGGTCTCGCAGCGGAAGATCAGCCGCACCGGCATGCTCAGAGGGTAGTTCAGGCGCGGGATCGAGCCGCCGCGACGGCAGCCTGGCCGAACGAGATGCCGCCGTCATTGGGTGGCAACCGCTCCGGCACCAAGACCCTTAGCCCCGCAGCTCGGACAAGGGAGGCCGCTTGCTCCAGCAGGCGTCGGTTCTGGAATACGCCGCCGCTGAGCACGACCTTCTCGAGTCCGAGCCGCCCGGCCAGGGCGACGCAACTCTGGACGGTCGCAACGGCGATCGAGTTGTGGAAGCGGGCCGCGACCAACGCCGGAGCGGTGCCGGCGCCGATATCGGCAAGGACCGCGCGCACCACCGGGCGGGGGTCGAGGACGTCCGGACCACCCGGTCCCTCCTCGCCCGCTGTCAGCGGCATCTCGTAGATCCCGCCCTCCCCAGCTGCGGCCATCGCCTCCAGCTCAACCGCCGTCTGCCCCTCATAGCTGACCCGGGCCGCGGCGCCACACAGCGCACCGACGGCGTCGAATAGACGTCCCATGCTCGTCGTAGTCGGCGAGCCGATCCCCCGTCTGACCAACTCACCGCAGTTGCGCCAGTCGCGGGCATCGACCGCGGAAGCGAGCGCAGCCGGCACCTCCGGCACGGCACCGAGAGCCTCGATCGACCAGGCGCAGGCCATCCGCCAGGGCTCGCGTATCGCGGCCTTTCCGCCCGGCAGCGCAACGGGCCGCAGGTGCCCGGCGCGCTCGAAGTCCCGCAGCGTGCCGATCAGCAACTCTCCGCCCCAGATCGTTCCGTCGGCGCCGAAGCCGGTGCCGTCGAAGACGACCCCCAGCGCCGGTCCTTCCTCACCGTGCTCGGCCAGGCAGGCCGCCAGGTGCGCATGGTGGTGCTGGACTGCCACCAGCTCGACGCCCTCGCGCTGCCGCGCGTACTTAGTCGAGAGATAGTCGGGATGCAGGTCGTGGGCACAGAGCGCGGGCTCGACCGCGAAGAGGCGCTGGAAGTGCTCGATGCCCTCGCTGAAGGAGCGCAGCGTCTCGTAGTTCTCGAGGTCGCCGATGTGATGCCCGACCCAGGCGCGGCGACCCTTCGCGAGACAGAAGGTGTTCTTCAGCTCGGCGCCACAGGCGAGCAGGGGCCGCGAGGCCTCGACGGGCAGCTCGAGGCTCCTTGGTACGAAGCCGCGCGAGCGGCGGAGCATCATCGGCGCGCCCGGCTCACCCACCGACACCGACCTGACGACGGAGTCGTCGGTGCGGATGTGGATCGGGCGATCGTGGACGAGGAAGAGGTCGGCGATCGAGCCGAGCCGCTCGATCGCCTGCTCGTCGCGGTAGGCGATCGGCTCGTCGGAGACGTTGCCGCTGGTCATCACCAGCGGCGTCCCGCAATCGGCCAGCAGGAGGTGATGCAGGGGCGTGTAGGGCAGCATCAGCCCGAGCTCGCGAGAGCGCAGCGCGACCGCGGTGGCGAGGTCGACGTCGGGGCGGCGTGGAGTCAGAACTATCGGTCGCTCGCGGCTCGCCAGCAGAAGCTCTTCCTCAGGCCCGATCTCCGCCAGCGCCCGCGCCTGCTCGATCCTGCTCACCATCACCGCGAATGGCTTGTCCTCGCGATGCTTGCGAGAGCGCAACATCGCGACGGCCCCCTCGTCGTCCGCGCGGCAGGCGAAGTGATAGCCGCCAAGGCCCTTCACCGCGAGGATCTGACCTTCGCCGAGCGCGGCGGCGGCGGCCGCGACCACGTCGCCGGACTCCGTGGCGGCCACCTCCTCCCCGCCCCTGCCCAACAGCCGCGCCCGGGGGCCGCAGACGAAACAGGCGTTGGGCTGTGCATGGAAGCGCCGGTCCAGCGGGTTCTCGTACTCCTCCCGGCAGTCCCCACACATCTCGAAGCCGGACATCGTCGTCAGCGGCCGGTCGTACGGAACGCCTTCGATGATCGTGAAGCGGGGCCCGCAGTTGGTGCAGTTGACGAAGGGGTAGCGATAGCGTCGGTCCTCGGAGTCGAAGAGCTCGCAGAGGCAGTCATCGCAGGTGGCGCTGTCGGGCGAGACTGGCGCACCGAGCTCCCCGCTCGCCTCGCTGGCGACGATTTCGAAGCCGGTCTTCCCGTCGGGCGCCAGCTCTTCTGGCTCGATCCGCTCGACCGAAGCCAGCGGCGGCGCCTCCTCCGTCAGGAGGTCGACGAACCGCGTCACCGCGGGCACGGTTCCCTCCACCTCGATCAGTACCCCGAGCGTGTCGTTCAGCACCCAGCCGGCGAGACCGAGCTGGTGGGCGAGCCGGAAGACAAAGGGGCGGTACCCAACCCCTTGCACCGTTCCCTTCACCCGGATCTGGACCCGGCGCATCGGCCTGCCGGACGGCGGTCGGTCGCCGAGCAGCGTCTACCTCGGGTCGCGCCGGCGCGTCTCTGAGAGGACGAAGCCGTAGAGGAGATGGTCGGCCGCGAGCGCGCCGCGCTCGAGGAGGCGCAGCTGACGCGCCTGTTTCAGACCGAGAGCCGGCGCGATCACGGCCTCGAACCCAAGCCAGATCGCCAATCCGTAGACGGGCCCAGCCCAGGCCCTGCCGCGGATCCGTTCCGGCAGCACGGCGAAGGCAGCGCCGCCGCCGGCGCCGTTGCCCCAGTGGAACAGCTCCTCGAGCATCCGCCGCCGCTTGCGCCCGACCCCGAAGCGGCCGATGCCGGGGACCTTTTGGCGAACAATCGCCTGCGGCGGAGGTTGGTTGACGATTCCCGCGTTGACGGTGAAGGCGCGCATCCCGGTCATCGTCATCGCGGCGATCGCCCCACACAGCGCTCGGTGCGCGACGTCGACGACGCTCGCCGGGTCGCTCGCCCCCTCCTCGTTCATCCTCGGCTGCCTCCTCCCGGGCTCGCTAACTCGATCAACTCGCGCATCACATGGTAGGCGCTGGCCTGCGCCTCCTGGATGCGCGGGATGTTCTGGGAGGGGGTGAGGAGGACGTGGTCGGCGAGGCCCTCCCCCGCGATCCGGCCGCCGTCGTAGCCGACGAAGGCGACGGTCGCCATCTCGCGCCGGCGGGCCTCGGCCAGGGCCTCGATCACGTTGCCCGAGTTGCCGCTGGTCGAAAGCGCCACCAACGAGTCCCCGGGACGCCCGTAGGCGATCACCTGGCGCTGAAAGATGACGTCGGTGCCGACGTCGTTTCCGACCGCGGTGATGATCGCCGTGTCCTCGGTCAGGTCGATCGCTGGACGGGGCGGCCAGGCGGGGTCGGGCGGGTAGCGCAGATCGGCGACCAGGTCCATCGCATCGGTCGCCGAGCCGCCGTTGCCGAGTGCGAGCAGCTTGCCGCCGCCCTCAAAGAGGCGACGCAGGTCGGCGGCCGCCGCCAGCAGAACCTCGCGACCCTCCTCCAGCGTCCGCTCGCGCAGGGCGCCGACCTCCTCGGCCTTCATTAGCACCGACGCGCGCACGTCGGCGATCACCGACTCGAGATCGCTCTCGCCCTCGGACAGAAACGGGTAGAGGAAGCTGGAGGCACCGCTGTCGTGAACCGGCCCCACCCGGCGCCCCTCGAGCAGGCCTCGGTGATCGAAGAAGACGTGGACCGACTCCCAGAGCACGTGATAGGCGGTCTCGGCCAGCTCCTGCCGCACAGATCGGTCGCCGCTGGTCGGCGCCAGCTCCCACTCGGCGCCGCAACCTGCCTCGAAGGCAACCGTCAGGCAGCCGCGCTGGCGGGCGACCGCGAGGCTGGCGCGCACCTCCTCTCCGCCCTCCTCCGTGGCGCCGAAGGCAATCACCACGTCCTCGGCCTCACCGATCAGCTCGACCTGTCCCCGCAGGGGGCCGCCGTCCCGGGTCAGGCCGATCGCCGGCAGAGCCCGCTTGCCGACGATAACCGGGTGGACGAACTCCACGGTGACGTGGCGGACGTCAGAGCGTGCACCTGGCGAGAGGCCGACGGCGACCAGCCGCCCGCCCCGGGCGAAGCGCTCCGCCATCCGGTGGCAGAGTCGTGCCAGCGCCTCCGCGTTGGCCTCGAAGTAGGCACGGTTGGCCTCGCCCCGCTGCGCAAGCAGTTCGCTGATCCGGTCTGCCGCTTTCAGCGTGTCGGCGCCCATCGAGCCCGCCCTAGGCAGGCGCAGGAGAGGTCTTCGCTACCCCCGCCAGCCAGTCGCGGAAGGCCTCGGTTCCCTCGCCCGTCTTGGCGCTGACCAGCATGTGCTCTACCCCGGGATGTACGGCGTCGAGGTTGTAGAGGAAGAGGTCGAGGTCGAAGTCGAGGTGCTCTAGGAGGTCGATCTTGTTGACCAGGACGAGCTCGCAGGTGCGGAACATCAGCGGATACTTGAGCGGCTTGTCCTCCCCCTCGGTGACGGAGGAGACCATCACCCGGGCGTCCTCGCCGACCTTGAACTCAGCCGGGCAGACGAGGTTGCCGACGTTCTCAATCACCAGCAGATCGAGCTCCTCCAGGGGCAGGTCGCCCAGGGCCGAGCGGACCATGTTGGCGTCGAGGTGGCACTCGCCGCCGAAGCCCGGATCGGTGTTCAGCTGGACTACGGGCAGGTGCAGCGCCGCGAGCCGGTCGGCGTCGGCGGAACCCTGCACGTCCCCCTCCAGCACCCCCACGCGGGCGTCGACCTCGCCCAGCACCCGCTCCAGCAACGTCGTCTTGCCGGCGCCTGGGGCGCTCATGAAGTTGACCACGCTGACGCCGTGGCGATCGAAGTCGGACCGGTTGGCCGCGGCGATCGTCGTGTTGGCGTCCAACGCGTCCTCTGCGACCTTCACCTTGGTGCGATGCATTCCGCCTCCTCCTTCTCCTCGACCACGATCGATTCGATGTTGAACTCGCTTCCGGCCAGGGTCTCGACCTCTCCACCGCCGCATCCGGGGCAGCGAAAGATCGGTAGTTCCGGCCGCCATTCCGTGGCGCAGGACTCGCAGCGCAGCAGCGCCGCGACCTGCTCCTGTTCCAGCTCGGCGCCCTCGCAGAGGGTACCGCGGGTGACGATGTCGAAGTAGAACTCGAGCGAGTCCGGCACCACCTGTCGCATCGTCCCGACCCTCATCTGCACAGACTTGACGCGGCGACCGTCGGCGTGCCGCAGGACGGTCCCCAGGATCGCGCTCGAGAGCGAGAGCTCATGCATCTGCTTAGCCCTCGTAGGCCTGGTTCGACTGCAGCTCGGCGATCTGCTCGAGGACGCTGTCCACGGCCCGCTCCACCGCCGCGGCGACGTCCTCGCTCAGCTCCATCCCCATCTCCTCGACCGTGGTCGGCTCGCAGGCCACGATCACAACCTTGCCCGGCCAGCCGCCGACCGATTTGACGAAGCGCAGGACCGTCTTCGGGTCCATCCCGTGGGGGTTGATCACCTCGCCGTCCTCGATTCCGCCCTCGACCTCGGCCTCGTCGGGCTCCATCACGTAAAGCGTTCCCGGCTCGCCGCCCTGACGACTGACGTCGACGATGACCAGGGCGTCGTAGCCCCGCATCACCTCGTAGGCGAGGTCGAGGCCGCCGGTCCCGAAGTCCATCACGGTCACCCCCGACGGGACGCCGCGATTTTCGAGCCGCTGGGCGACGGCACCGCCGAAGCCGTCGTCGCTGAGGAAAGCGTTGCCGACCCCGGCGATGAGGATCTGCTTCTCGCGATCCGGGCTGATCATTCGGGCCTCCATGCGATCAACGGCGGCCTCCACGCTGCTCTCATCGACCTTCATCGCATCTCCACTTCCTCGGGTTTGAAGTACAGGTAGCGACCGGTGTCGCGCATCAGCTCCTGGCCCGGGTCGTCGTCGATCGTGACCCCGAGGTGGACGCCGTCCTCGTAGTCGACGTAGATGCGCTCGATCGTCGCGTCTTTGCCGGCCAAAATCGTGTCGTAGGTATCGCCCCCGGCGCGCGGCCTCAGCACGACCCGGGCCCCCCTCGCGATCGTCCGGCCGTTGACGGTCGTGGTCGGTTCTCCGAGCTGGGGATGGCCCATCTCGAGCCGGCCGTGCAGCCCAATCATCTCCTCCGGAGTGGCCTGCTCGGCTCGCTCGACCATCTCCCGGACCTTCGGGTCCTGGGAGGCGATCTCCTCGCGCTCGGCATCGCTCAGCGTCTGCACGTGGAGCAGCAGCGCCTCCTCGATCTCGGTGTTGTCGAAGAGGCCGCCGAGGCTCTCGGGAGCGATCCGCGGGTGGTCGGGGAGGAACATCGAGGCGCCCAGGATCGCGTCGTCCTCGGCCGAGGCCAGCACCGGCCAGGTGTTGACGTTCTCGCAGGCCGCGACCGCCTCGACGTGGGGCCCTTCGTTTTCGACAGGGGAGACGAAGCGCCCGTCCTTCGCGCGCAGGACGACGTGGGTCGAGAGCAAACTGGAGCGCAGGGCGGCGGGGCGGTCCGCCTTCCCGCCCTCAGCGAGATCGCTGCGGTTGTGCACGCAG
>DATAIY010000225.1:0-8939 GCA_036262475.1 Solirubrobacterales bacterium | reverse complement strand
ACCAGGACCCGAGCAACGCCGACGCCCCGACCGATCTCGAGATCAGTGGTTACGTCACCAAGCCGATCGACTTCGAGCGGCTGCTCGGCGAGATCGACGAGCTGACGGGGGGGTAGACCCGCCTCAGCTCTTGGCGATCTCGAGCCGGATCTCCTTGCCCTTGAGCTTGGTGCCGTCGAGGAACTCGACGGCACGCTCGGCCTGGTCGGGAGCCACCTCGACGAAGGAGAAGCGGTGGAGCACGCGGACGTCGTAGATCGACTCCTCGGGCAGCACGGCGCCCTCGCGCAGCGCCCAGCGCAGGTCATCCCCGTCGATCCCGCTGCGCTCGCCGCGGTTGACGAAGAGCTTGACGCTGTCGCGCTTCGGCTCGCCGTCGCGGTCCTCGGACTCGGTATCGGGCGCGGCGCCAGCGGCGGGTTCAGAGGATTGCGGCGGCCGGGCGGCGGCCGTTGCCGCCTCCTGCGGTGGGGCGCCGCTGCTGGCGGGAGTCGCCTGCTCGATCTTCTCGCGACGCTCGCTGCGCTCGCGGCGCCGGGGGCGCGGCGCGTGCTCGAGCCGCTCCTCGGGCGTCTCCCACTCGCCGATCGAGGTTTTGACGTCGCGCTCGATGCGGGCGATCTCGTCGCGCTGGGCCGGCGTCACGAAGGTGATCGCGCGACCGGTCCGCCCGACTCGGCCGGTCCTGCCGATGCGATGGACGTAGGTCTCGGAGGAGTTCGGGACGTCGAAGTTGATGACGTGGGTGACGTGCTCGATGTCGAGGCCGCGGGCGGCAATGTCGGTGGCGACGAGCAGCCTCACCCGGTGGTCCTTGAAGGCGATCATCACACCGTCGCGGACTCCCTGGCTGAGGTCGCCGTGCAGCGCCTTGACGTCGAGGCCTTTGTCCTTCAGCGTCTTCTCCAGCTTCGAGGCGCCGATTTTAGTCCGCGTGAAGATGATCGCCTGCTCCGGTTCTTCGGTCTTCAGCAACTCGACCAGGCGCGCCGCCTTCTCGTTGGCCGGGACCTCGACGAAGGCCTGGGCGATCGCGTCGACGGTGAGCGCTTTGGGCGTGATCGAGATCGTCGTCGGGTCATACATATAGCCCTCGGCGAGCTTCTGGACCGGCGGCGGCATCGTCGCCGAGAAGAGCGCCGTCTGGCGCCCGCTCGGGCACATCCGCAGGATCTTCTCGACGTCCTCGATGAAGCCGAGGTCGAGCATCTCGTCGGCCTCGTCGAGGACCACGTAGCGGGCCGAGGTGAGGACCAGCGAGCGCCGCGACATCAGGTCCATCATCCGGCCGACGGTGGCGACGACGACGTGGGCGCCGGAGCGCAGCTGCGACTGCTGGGAACGGATCGGGGCGCCGCCGAAGACGGCGACGATCTCGATGTCGAGGTGCTCGGCGTAGGCGCGCAGCGCCTGCGTCACCTGGATGCAGAGCTCCCGGGTCGGGGTCATGACGATCGCCTGGACCTCTTCGTTCGCCGGGTCGAGGTATTGCAGGAGCGGCAGGCCGAAGGCAGCGGTCTTGCCGGTTCCGGTCTGGGCCTGGCCGATCACGTCGTGGCCGCCGAGCAGCTCCGGAATCGCCTGCTCCTGAATCGGCGTCGGGTCTTCGTAGCCCAGCTCGTCGAGGGCCTGCTGAATGTCGGGCGAGAGGCCGAGGTCTTTGAATGTCGTCATAAGGAGGGATCCAGGAGGAGCTTGCCGCTGGTGCGACGGGCGATCAGGTCTTCGTGGGCGCGGGACGCCTCGGAAAGGGGGTAGACATCGCCGATCGTAGCTTCGAGCTCGCCGGCGGCGACAGCACCCAGCAACTCCCCGATCATAGGGATCGCCAGGTCGGGCCGGGCCAGCAGGTGGATCAGCCAGAAGCCGACCACCGACTTCGAGCCGCGCAGCAGCGCCGCGGTCGAGACGTCCCGCTGCTGGCGAGAGGCGATCCCGAAGACGACCATCCGCCCGAGCGGCGCCAGCACGCCGATCTCGGCGTCGAAGGCCTCGCCGCCGCTCATGTGGAGGACGGCGTCGACGCGCTCGCCGCCGTTTGCCGCGCGGATCGCCGCCCCGAGGTCCTCGGCGCGTGAATCGACGCAGGCGTCGGCGCCCAACCCTTTGACAAGGTCACGCTTCTCCTCGCTCGAGGCGAGGCCGATCACCTTCGCGCCCGCCTGCTTGGCGATCTGGACCGCGATCGTGCCGGTGCCGCCGGCTGCGGCCTCGACGACGATCGTCTCGCCGGCCTAGATCCTGGCGCAGCGCCGCACCAGCGCCATCGCGGTCAGGCCCTGCAGCAGGACGGCCGCCGCTTGGTCGTCGTCAACCTCGTCGGGGACCGGGATCAGCAGCGCCTCGGGGACGGCGACCTTCTGGGCATATCCGCCGCTCCCGAGCAGGGCGGCGACGCGGCGCCCGTCGGCGGTGCGTCCGCTGATCTCGGCGCCCGGAATCAGCGGCAGCGACTGTTCGGCGAGGTAGTCGTTGCGGGTGGTGTGGGTGTCGGCGAAATTGACGCCGCAGCGAGATACCTCGACCAGCACCTCGCCCTCTCCGGGAGCCGGATCGTCGACCTCGACGTGCTCGAGCACGTCGGGCCCGCCGAACTCCTGCAGCTGAATCGCCTTCATCGGCCGCTGAGTGTCGCAGGGGAGGCGCTAGGCTGCCGTCCGCATGTCCCTGACCGTCGTCGGATCGATCGCCTTTGACGCAGTCAAGACCCCGTTCGGGGAGCGCGATCGCATGCTTGGCGGCGCCGCGATCCACTTCTCGCTCGCCGCCAGCTTCTTCACCGAGGTGCGGCCGGTGGGGCCGGTCGGAGACGACTTCGGCGCCGAGGAGTTCGAGGTGCTGGAGCGGCGCGGCGTCCTCACCGACGACATCGAGCGGGTCGCCGGGGGACGGTCCTTCTTCTGGCGGGGCCGCTACGAGTATGACCTCAACGTCGCCCACACCGAGGAAACCCAGCTCGGAGTCTTCGCCGAGTTCGAACCGAAGCTCTCCGAGCGCTCCCAGGCGGCCGACACCCTCTTCCTCGCCAACATCCAGCCCCACCTGCAGCGCCAGGTGCGTGCCCAGTGCGCAGCGGCCAGCTTCAGCGGCCTCGACTCGATGAACCTCTGGATCGAAACCGCGAAGGACTCGCTGCTGGCGGCGATCGCCGAGGTCGACTGCCTGGTCGTCAACGACGCCGAGATCCGCCAGCTGACCGGGGAGTCGAACCTGGCCCGCGCCGCCCGCACCGTGATGGATCTGGGACCCCGGGCCGTCGTCGCCAAGCAGGGCGAGTACGGCGCGGCGCTGTTCACCGAGGCCGGCTTCTTCGCCCTGCCGGGCTTTCCGCTCGAGGACGTTCGCGACCCGACCGGCGCCGGCGACAGCTTCGCCGGCGGCTTCTTTGGCTTTCTCGACGGGCAGGGCGGCGAGCTCGACGAGACCAGCCTGCGGCGGGCGATGGGCTACGGCACCGTCCTCGCCTCCTTCAACGTCGAGGAGTTCGGTACCGAGCGCGTCTCCCGGCTCAGCCGCGAGGAGATCGACGAGCGCTTCGAGGCGCTGCGCGCGATGACCCAATTCGCCGGGCTTGCGACCGCCGCCGAGTAGGCCCCCGAGGCACCCAACTCGATCCCAGGCCGGGACTGCCGAACTGCGATACTGCCGCTCCTTGCATACAAGCTTCGAAGGAGGGGCGATGGCCACCGAGCAGCAGACCCAAGACGCAAACGCCGCCGATGCCAGCGCCGGCAACGCGGAGTCGCTGACCGTCACCGACAACCGCACCGGCAAGACCTACGAGTTGCCGATCGAGGACGGGACCGTGCGCGGGATGGACCTGCGCCAGATCAAAGTCTCCGAGGACGAATTCGGGTTGATGTCCTACGACCCGGCCTTCACCAATACCGCTTCCTGCCGCTCCTCGGTCACCTACATCGACGGCGACGCCGGGATCCTCGAACACCGCGGCTACTCGATCGAGCAGCTCTGCGAGCGCTCCACCTTCCTCGAGGTCGCCTACCTGCTGATCTTCGGCGAGCTGCCGACCGGGCCCCAGCTCGACCGCTGGACCTTCGACATCACCCACCACACCTACGTCCACGAGGACCTGAAGCAGTTCTTCGAGGGCTTCCGCTACGACGCCCACCCGATGGGGATGCTGCTGGCCGGGGTCGGCGCGCTCTCGACCTTCTACCCGGACGCGAAGCAGATCGACGATCCCGAAGAGCGCTACATGTCGGCGGTCCGCCTGATCGCCAAGGTGCCGACCCTTGCGGCCTTCTCCTATCGGCACAACATGGGGTTCCCCTACTCCTACCCGGACAACGACCTCAGCTTCTCCGAGAACTTCCTCTCGATGATATTCAAGAAAACGGAAGCCAGACACATCCCGAAAGCCGCACTCTCGCGGGCGCTGGACGTGCTCTTCATCCTCCACGCCGACCACGAACAGAACTGCTCGACCAATGCCGTCCGCGGCGTCGGTTCCTCCGACGTCGACCCCTACTCGGCGGTGGCGGCGGGCGTCGCCGCCCTCTACGGGCCGCTGCACGGCGGCGCCAACGAGGCGGTTCTGAAAATGCTGCGCCGGATCGAGTCGCCGGAGAACATCCCCGACTTCCTCGAGCGGGTCAAGCGGCGCGAGGAGAAACTGATGGGCTTCGGCCACCGGGTCTACAAGAACTACGACCCGCGGGCACGGATCATCCAGCAGCACATGGACGAGGTCTTCGAGGCGACCGAGTACAACTCGCTGGTCGAGATCGCCCGCGAGCTCGAGAAACGGGCGCTCGACGATGACTACTTCACCTCCCGCAAGCTCTACCCGAACGTCGACTTCTACTCGGGAATCATCTACGAGGCGATGGAGATCCCGGCCAACATGTTCACGGTGATCTTTGCCATCCCCCGCACGGCCGGCTGGGTCGCGCAGTGGATGGAGATGCACGAAGACCCGGCGACCAAAATCGCCCGGCCGCGGCAGATCTACACCGGCGCGCGCGAGCGCGACTACGTGCCGATCGACGACCGCGAGGGGCCCGAGAAGATCGTCGGGCCGCCGGCCAGAAGGCCGAAACGGCCAAGGCGCGGGGCCTAGAGAAGCATTGGCGGGGAGGGATCGGGCACTGCTCCCCGCTCAACTTTTCGGTGCGGCCAAAGCGGCCGTCCGAGATTGGACCCGCCGAAAAAGTACAAGCCGCGGGGAGCGGTGCCCGATCCCTCCACGAGATTTCCATACTCTGGCTGCGTGGCTCCTCCGAAGTGGAAGCTGACCGTGCGGCACGGGTCTGAGGTTGAACATGCTCAGTTCGACGATTTGGACGAGGCCGTGGCGGCGATGCGGGCTCGGGCGCTGGAGATTCGGAGTGAGGGGCCGGTGAAGGCGGTTTCCTCGCTGCGGGACTACGGGCCGGGGGACCAGGTGCATGCGCGGCTGCAGCTGACGGGCCGGGGACTGTTTCGCAAGCCGGTCGCCGGGGTCGACGTGCGGGGGGACGGGACGTTCATGCCGTTCCGGGGCGGAGTTGGGCGCGAGGAGCTCGATCCGACCTACCACGAGACGCCGTTCGAGCTCGTGCGCGAGACTCTGGAAGCAGAGGGCAGATGAGCGGCGGCGACTCCAGCACCGAGATTCCAAAGGGCAGCTACGCGGCCGGCGAGCGCGTGAGGCTGCCGACCGGCGCCGAGCCGCCGTTCACGGTCTTCATCAACGGGGTCGAGCAGAGCGAGGACGCCGACTACTCGATCGAGGGCGGGGAGATCGTCTTCAGTCGCCCGATCGTCAAGGAGAAGGTCGGAACCGGTCGCTGGCTGGCGATGTACCTCGGCCTCTTCGGCACCTACCGCAAGGACGAGACGATCGACCTCCAGTTCAGCCGCAACGGCAAGGTCGAATTGCTGCCCGACCTCGCGGTCGTCCCCTACCCCGAGGCGCCATGAACATCGGCTTCGTCCTGCTCTCCGACCACAGCGAGGCGGTCAACGGGAAGCTCTACCTGATGGGCGGAGGCTGGAACGTCCTGCGCCTGCCCGAGCTTCCCCACGAGTGGTCCTTCCACATCGGCCTCGGCATCGACGTCGCCTGGCACGAGACCAACAGCCCGCACGAGCTCGTGGTCACGATCCAGGACCCCGACGGGGTCGAGCTCGGCGAGGGCCTGACCGCCAACTTCGAGACCGGCCGCCCGCCGGGAATGCCCGCCGGCCAGGAGCAGCGCCTGGTGATGTCGATTGCCGCCACCGCGAGCTTCGCCACCGCCGGCCCCCACGCCGCCGTCGTCCAGGTCAACGGCGAGGAGCTCGGCCGCGCCCGCTTCTACCTGATGGAGGGCGTCGTCCCCGAGGGGGAGCTGACCTAGAACCGGTGCTCTGCCTCCGGCGAGGCACCGCGGCCGCTAGTTGAACACGTAGAGCAGGAGGAAGGCGATCACGGCGAAGCTGGCGCCGGCGGCCTGGATGCCGCGGTCACCGACCACGATCGCGGCCATCGAGCGGTCATCGGAGCGGTCGTAGATCAGGTAGAGGTAGCGGAAGATCCCGTAGACCACGGGCGGGATCGTCAGCATCATCTGGCTGCCGATCAAAGGTGAGTTGACGGTGTAGATCGCGTAGCTGAGCACGGTGCCGGTGGTGACCAGGGAGACCATCTGGTCGAGGAACGGCAGCGAGTAGTGCTCGAGAACCGGACGGGTCGCGGTCCCCTCGTGCAGCTCGGAGACGGCCTCCTGTCGACGCTTGGTGAAGCCGAGGAAGGCGGCGAGCATGCCGGTGCAGAGGATCAGCCACTCCGAGGCGTGGGCGTCGACAGCGCTGGCGCCGGCGGCGACGCGAAGGATGAAGAGGCCGGCGAGGGTCATCACGTCGATGATCACGACCTGCTTGAGGCCGAGGCTGTAGGCCATCTGCGCGATCCCGTAGCCGACGACCATCAGGCCGACCTGCCAGTTGACGGCGGCGAAGGCAAGCGCGATCGCCACCGCACCAAGAACAGGCGCGATCGCCTTCGCCGTGCCCTCCGAGAGCTCGCCCGCGGCGAGGGGGCGGAGGCGCTTCTTCGGGTGCTTGCGATCGAGCTCGACGTCGATCAGGTCGTTGACGAAGTAGCCGGCGCTGGAGATCAGGCAGAAGGCGACGAAGGTGAGCACCGCCTCCAGCACGTCGTGGGTCTGGTTGAACTTGCCGGAGAAGAGGAGGCCGGCGAAGACGAAGACGTTTTTGATCCACTCCTTCGGCCGCCCGGTCTTGATCGCCGCCCGCAGCGGCGAAAGCCGCGGCACGACCGGCTCGACGGCGTCGGCCTTCCCGGCCTCAGCCGGCACGGTCGGTTGTTCCGAAGTGATCGTTTCCATTCGCGAGGGCGGACCGCGGCGAGACGTTTGCGGCCAGCCCGGGGATATCGAGTCGCGACAGGGTAGCGCCGGCCGGCGTCATCCCACTCGTCAAGCGCCCTCCTGGGCAGCTTCCAGCGCGTCCAAGTTGTCGCGATCCCGGGGCCGATCGCTCGATCCCTCCGCAAGGTTGACCGCGAGCGGCCGGCGGCCGTCTTCGCGTGGCTGTCGCCTTCGGGACTCCTCGTTGACTCGCCAAGGATCGCGCCGCCCGAACCCATCGCGATCGGCTCGTCGATTCGCCGCATTCATCGCAACAGGGTAGCCCCCTGGGCACCGACCATTCCGCAGCGAGGTCGCACTGTGACTGGATACCGACAACCGCTGCGACCGCGGTCAGGCGGGGTCGATGAGGACGCCCGGGTTGAGCATCCCGGCCGGATCCAGCTCGGCCTTGGCGGCGCGCAGGGCTGCCGCAAAGGGAGCCGGGCGCTGGCGGTCATACCAGGGGCGGTGATCGCGGCCGACGGCATGGTGGTGGGTGATCGTGCCGCCGCCTTCGATCAGCGCCTCCGAAACGGCGGCCTTGATCTCGTCCCACTGCTCGACCTCGCCGCCGCGAACCGCCGGTGCGAGCACGGTGAAGTAGGGGGCGGCACCGTCCGGATAGACGTGGGTCAAGCGACAGCTGACCCGCGGCGCCCCACTGCCCTCCCGCGGCGCCCCCGAGACCTCGGCCACCGCCCTGCGAGCAGTCTCCATCACGCTCGCGTGGAACTCCTCCAATCGGTCCCAGGTGACCGCGGTCTCGAAGGTCTCCGAGAGCACCCCGCAGGCGACGAAGGTGTCGCGCAGGTACGGCGCCAGCAAGAACGCTCCCCGCCAAGCCTCGACCGCGTCCTCGGACTGGGGGTCGACGGGCCGATTTCCGCTGTTATGGACCGGTTTTCGTCCGGTCGGCGGGCTGTTCGGGGCGCCGCCGTGGGAGCGGGCGATTTCGAGTGCCAGGTCCATCGAGGCGTCGACCGGGTGGTGCGCGGACTCGAAGCCGAGGATCAGCAGGTTCGATCTGCCGTCGCCGGCGCCGGTCAGCTCCGCCTCAGAGGCGTCGAGCAGGCGGCAGTTGGATGGAAACAGGCCGGACTGGGAGATCTCGCGGACCGCGCCGGCCGCCGCCATGAAGTCGGCGAACTCGACCCCGGCCGAGGTCTTGAACTGCGGCCGCGGCCGCACCCGCACCCAGGCCTCGGAGATCGCCCCGAGAATGCCCTCGGAACCAAGCAGTAGCCGGTCCGGCGACGGGCCCGCACCCGAACCCGGCAGCCGCCGGCTCTCCCAAGTCCCGCGCGGGGTGATCGCCTTCACCGACTCGATCAGATCGTCGATGTGGGTGAGGAGGGTGGCGAAGTGGCCGCCGGCCCGGGTCGCGATCCAGCCGCCGAGGGTTGCGTACTCGAAGGACTGCGGGAAGTGGCGCAGGGTGAGACCGTGCTCGCGCAGCTGCTCTTCCAGCCGCGGCCCCGTCGCCCCCGCCTCGATCCGCGCCGCCAGAGACTGCGGATCGACCTCCAGCACCCGGTCGAGCCGGCGCAGGTCCATCGTCACCACCGGCCTGTCGCCGAATCGCGC
>DATAIY010000224.1:0-2168 GCA_036262475.1 Solirubrobacterales bacterium | reverse complement strand
GGAGAGATCATCCAACGGACGGCGGGCGCATCAGCCCTGGTTGACCTCACTACCTGTGCCGCGGCCGTGATTCAGGTCATCAGCCGTGATCGGCTCGGTGCTCCGCCCTAAATCTATAAAAAGTGAAAACACGCATAGCGTTGTCAGCCAGAAACAAGGCGCGCGCTTCATCACTCAGCCAAAGTTGATCGAAACCTTCCAAGCATTGAGCCGCGGTCAGCATGGTAAAATTGCTACAGAGCAACCATCAACAAACCAATCTCGCGCCCCGTCGGCTCGCCGCCGCGCGCGAAATAGCGATTAATCGAGGTGCCCATAAGGCGCTCCTCCACGAATCAAGCACCCACGGGAATCATATCCGATTCATCGGACTCAACAACTTCTCGGATCGGCTCTCAGCCACTCTACTGAAATGGACCCCGATTTTAGGACCGTAGTCGCCCGCCGCCTTAGGGCTCGTTCGGGAATAACTGCTCGGTTGCGATGGCTGAAGTGCCAGCGGTAAATGCAACGCGCGCTCGGATTTGATTCGATTATTTCCCGACGGGCCCTTCGTTTGACTGAGTCACAAAGCCGCGGGCAGATACTCCAGTACAACGCCAATCCCAATCATATGGGCAGCCGGTGTCCACGCCCTCGCCGTGCGCCCGCCCAGTCTTACCAACAAAGTCGCTCGTCCCGGCGCCATTCAGCACCATCTGAACCTCGCCACCTGCGCTCAATGTCCACTTGCCGCTGCCAGGATTGGCGGGTCCGTTCGGGACCGCCATGCATGACCCATCTGTCTGCGTCCAGCTGTAGATGGCAACCCCCTCGATTGTGATCTCCATTCGCTTGTCGTTGGAAGTAAGGTTATAGGTCCACGTGCTCATTGGAGCTCCCCGACATGCTTAACCGCGACCAATGATTTAGTGGCAACTCGCCTCGGTTTGCAAGCCCTCTGAGGTTGCGCGCCAGGGCCATTCAAAGAATCCGCCCTGTCACGACGGCGATGGCCTCGGCGCGGTCTTCGCGGAAGTTTTCGCGCGCCTCGCGCACGGACAGGCCGCGGGATCGGATGAGGTACAGGACGAGATTGCGGAGCGCGGCCAGCGAGCGGGCGCCGGCGCGGACTCGACAGCGATCTTCTTCCATCGACACGTCGCGGACGTAGTGCAGCTGGTTTTCGATGCCCCAGTGGGCGCGCGCGAGACCCAGGAGCCGCTCTGGCCCTGCCTGGGCTGCGGTCAGGCTCGTGACAATGTAGGCGATCTCGGTGCTGACCTTGTCGCCGATGCGGCGCTCCCGCTCGATGCGTGCGACCTGGGCGGCGCCCGGCCATTCGAGGTGCGGGACGACCTCGGCGCTGACCGCGATCCTGCGCGTCTCGATGCGGCCGTGGCCCTTCTCGATGGTTCGGGCGGCGGCCAGATCAGGTGGCGGAGCGGCGGGGGCTTCGCCGCCTGTCTGCGAGGGGGGAAAGATCGCCGAAACTCTCGGCGATGTTGGCTTTCATCTCGGGCTGGTTGTCTTTCACCACGAACACGTAGTCGCCTTTTCCGTCCGTGATCGTCCGACAGATCTCCCGCTGGCAGAAGATCGCGTCGCCGGTGATGATCGCGCCCGCGAGCGGCAGGTCCTTGAGGAGCGCGAGCGCCGCCGTGATCTCGTTCCCGTCGGGTGCAACGGCGAGATCGCCGACCACCGAGGACAGCTGCGTGGCGAAAGCCGAGACCACGTGCAGCGCCTTGGCGTCGAGCCGGCGGCTGCCCCTCAACGTCTTGCCGTCGATGGCAATATGGCCCGGTTCGTCGCGCCCGCGTGCGAAGCCGCCGAGCGCCCTGGCCAGGGCATCGCCGTCGAGCGAGCGGAAGACATAATGGTAGGTGGCGTGGCAGGGGGCCCGCTCAATGCCGAACAGCGCCAGCGCCTCAGGCTTGAGGCGGCGGCCCCAGCGGAAGATGGCGCGCAGATCGTTGGCGCCGGCCAGCATGGCCGCAATCGCGATGGCGAGAACCGCCTGCAGCCGAAACTGCCGCCCCTTACGGCCCCGCCGGTCCGCAATTGCGCCCAGAACGTCCCAAAGTGATCGCGCCATCGAGCCACCTGCATCGCCGGTGGCCAAGCTAAAGAATCTGATTTGCCCGCCGTGTCAGCCCCTATAGCCTGCGGTTCTTTGAATCACCCTG
>DATAIY010000223.1:0-4101 GCA_036262475.1 Solirubrobacterales bacterium | reverse complement strand
CGTCGAGGTCGATCGGCCGATCCGCGTCCAGGGCATCTACAAGCGCGACGTCGAGGTCGGCTCCAACGTCTGGATCGGCTACGGCGCCTGCATCCTCCGCGGAGTCCGGGTCGGCGACAACTCGATCGTCGGCACCAACGCAGTGGTGACCAAGGACGTCCCCGCCAATGCCGTAGTCGGCGGCATCCCGGCCCGGGTGATCCGGATGCGCGAGACCCCGTCGCAGCTGAGCTGGCCTGAACCGGTCGAGCCGGACCGCGAAGCGGCGAGCACCTTGCGACCCCCCGATCTAATCGTCTGAGCCCGCGGCGGGTTCGGCGCGGATCTCGGCGGCGCGGGTGTCGACCAGCTCGCTGGCGAACGCGGTGGGCGTCAGGAGACCGGTGGCGAGGACCTGGACCGCCGCGCCGTTGACCGCGATAGGGGGAGACTGAAGTTCCGCGGCTCCGCTTGGTGCGGCCAACGTAAGCGAGGCGACACCTGCGGCCAGAACGGCACCACCCCAAAGACGAACCTGCGTGAGACTCCTTGGGATTGCGCGATGGGCGTGAATGAAGACCGCAAGGGTATGACTTACGACCTACTCAAACGCCGGCGGAGCGCTCGGGTCGGGTCCAGCGTGGCGCCGGCCAGGTCAGCGTAGACCGCCGCGGTCTGCCCGGCGACGTCGCCCCAGTCGAAGCGGCGAACGTGCTCGTAGGCTTCGGCGACCAGGCGGCGGCCGAGCTCGTCGTCGGAGAGGACGCGGACAGCGACCTCGGCGAGCGCATCGGGGTCGTGGGCGCGGAAGCGCAAGCCGGCTTCCTCATGGGGGACCACCTCGCGCAGGCCGCCGGTGTCGGCGACGATGCAGGGGCATCCCGAGGCCATCGCCTCCAGCGCCACCAGTCCGAACGGCTCGTAGATCGAAGGGACCACGGTGAGGTCGGCGATCCGGTACAGCGAGTGCAGCACGTCGTCGCCGATCCAGCCGAGGAAGGTGCCGTGCTCCATCAGCCCCAGCTCCTCGGCCTGGCGGCGCAGCTCGGCCTCATGGGTGCCGGAGCCGGCGACCAGGAAGCGCGTCCCGGGCGCCTCCTCGATCACCCGCGGCATCGCCTCGAGCGCCAGTTGGAATCCCTTCTCGTAGACCAGCCGGCCGATCAGCAGCACCAGCTTCTGGTCCGGCTCGGCGAACTCGGCCCGCAGCTTCGCCAGCTCGGCAGGATCCTGGGCCGGCAGGTCGCCGGGGTCGATCCCGTTCGGAATCACGCTGACCCCGTCCTCCTCGACGCCGAAGATGTCGACGATCTGCTCACGCATGTAATGGGAGCAGGCGAGCACCCGCTGGGAGCGGTTGGTGATCCAGCGCTCGACCCCGTGGATGTAGGCCTGGGGATGCTTGTCGACCCAGCCCTGGTGGCGGCCGTACTCGGTCGCGTGGATCGTCGTCACCAGCGGCGCGTCGAAGCGCTTGGCGAGGTGGTCGCAGGCGTTGGCCACAAGCCAGTCGTGCCCGTGGACGAGGTCGAAGCTGTAGCGGTCGCCGAGGTCGACGCCGGCGGCGAGCATGTCCGAGTTCATCCGCTCGACCCAGGCGACGAACTCGCCGAGATCGGTCGGTCGCTTCGGCTCGAGGATGCGGTGGATGAAGACGCCGCCGCCGCGGTCCTCGGCCGGCGACTCCTCCCCGCCGCGGGTCAGCACGTGAACCTCGACGCCGCGCTCGACCAGCTCCTCGGAGAGCTTGCGCACGTGCCGCGCCAGTCCCCCCTCGATCAGAGGCGGGTACTCCCAGCAGAGGGTCAGAATGCGGGTCATTCGTGCGAATCAGGGCTCCAACAGCGGAGCGATGCTGAGGTCCGGGGCGAGAGAACGCATACGCGGATCGGTGACAGATCGGGAGTCTAGGGCCTCCAACATTGCCCGGGCGTGATCGGTGGCGCGCTGGAATGCGTAATCGCCCGCCTGCCGGCGCCCGTCGAGGAAGGCCCAGTCGCTCGCCTGGGTGGCCAGCAGCTCGCGGGCGGCGCGCAGCGCGGCGTCGCCCCGGAGGCCCTCCGAGAGGGCTCGCAGGAGGCGCAGCTCCAGCCGTCGCGCTCCCCAGGCGAGGTCGGCGACGGGGGGCGAGTCCCAGGTGCGGAAGTCCTTCTCCTCACCCCAGCTGGAGGCCGCCAGCGGGCGCTCGACTGGATCGTGCAGGGCGATTGCCTGCGGCGCCGTCAGCAGGCGCACGCCGGCCTGCGCGGCGCCGTCCAGCACCGCGCCCAGCCAGGCTGGGCCCTCCGACCACCAGTGGCCCAGCAGCTCGGTGTCGATCGCGAAGACAAGCAGCCCGCGGTGCCCGCGCTCGCTGGCGAAGGTTCCCAGGCGGGCGGCCGCCGCGGCGAGGAACTCGCCGGCCTGGCGTCGCGCCGTCGCCTCGGCGGCGGCTGGGTCGTAGGCGCCCCCGCCCACCTTCCAGAGCCGAATCCCCCGCAGCGATTTCCCGTCGAACTGGGCGTGGGCGGGGTCGGACGGGTAACCGTCGAGCGACCAGAGCCAGCCGACCGCCTCCCAGTCGATCGGCAAAGCGATCGGTCCGGCCTCCGTCCGCACCGGCACCAGCGCGTCGAGGGGCGCCTCGTGGGCGCTCTGGTCGACGCAGAACCACTCCACCCGCTGCTCGGCAAGGCGCCGCTCGAGACTGGGAACGTAGGCGCACTCGGGCAACCAGAGCCCACCGTCCCAGCCAAACCGCCGCCGATGTGAGCGGATCCCGGCGTCGAGCTGCAGCCGCAGGCCCTCTCGCGTCGCCAGCAGCGGCAGCACCGCGTGGGTCGCGGAGGACGCCGCCAGGGCCACCCGCCCCTCTGCCGCCGCACGCTGGAAGAGGGCCAGGGGGTCGCCGCCGGCCTGATCGAGCAGCTCCAGTGCCCGGCGGTAGCGCCCCAGCTCCGCTTCGCAGGCCGGCCGGCACTCCTCGGGGACCTCGAGGAGATCGGCTTCGGCGGCCCCGATCCGCCACTCGAGCAGGAAATCGCGCAGCCGCCGCCGGGTCCCCCCGTCCTCGAGCTGGTCCGCCAGCACCGGCGTCACCGTCATCGTCAGGCCCCGCGCCACCTCCAGCACCGGCAGGTAGGAGCGGATCACCGCGTCGAACAGCCACTCCTCTCCGAACGGGTAGGTCCCGAACCCCTCCACGTAGGGCATGTGGGAATGGAGGACGATCGACAGGTCACCGACCGTCTCCTCGCCCTTCATGCCGGCGTATGGCAGACCGCGAGGAAGTCGAGGGCCCGGTCGAGGTCGCCTTCGCGCAGGGCGAAGTCAGAGGCGGAGATCGCCGGCGTGAAGCGATCGTAGAAGCGCTTGGTCAGGCCCAGCCGCTTGTGAACGCTGTCCCAGCCCAGCCTGATCGCCAGCTCGTGCGCCCGCAGCTTGCGGGCGTGGAAGAGGCCGCGCATCTCGACCCGGGGAAAGTGCGCCTCGCAAAGCTCGCGAAACTCAGCGGCGCGGTACTCGTGGACATGCCAGGGGTTGTCGGACTTCTCCGCCCCCGGTGGCGCCAGGGTCAGCAGGTTGGGCGTCGACAGATAGGCGACGCCAGGGCGCCCCAGCATGGACTTGAAGTGCTCGAGGACCGCCCCCGCGTCGTGCACGTGCTCGATCGTCTGCAGGAAGACGACGGCGTCGCAGGGCTCCGAGAAGCCCTCGACGAGGTCGCGCGCGAAGCGCAGGTTGGGCCGGGTGTAGCGCAGCCGCGCGTGCTCGTGCGCCTCCGGGTTGGCGTCGACGCCGACCGCGCTGGCGGCGCTGGCGGCGAGCAGATCGGAGCCGTAGCCCTCGCCGCAGGCCATGTCGACCACCCGCAGGCCGGCAACCCGAGTGGCGATCCATTCGTAGACGAACAGGTGCCGCCGGTACCAGTAGTTCTCCTCCGCCACGTCGGGCAGGGTGCGCTCCCCGGTCAGCGGCAGCGGCGGCACCCCCGGAGGCTGGTTCAGCTGCAGGTACTCCTCGGGCATTGCGCAGACGCTATTACCTGCGCCCCGTGCGTTGCGCCGTTCTGCGTAGAGTTCCCGCGCGATGCCCGCCTCCCCGACCGCCACGCCGGCGCACATCAAGGACGTCAACACCCGC
>DATAIY010000222.1:0-6320 GCA_036262475.1 Solirubrobacterales bacterium | reverse complement strand
TGGTCAAGGGATTCGAGGCGAACGATCGCGGCCAGTTTGCTGATGGCCTGCGGCACCGGCAAGACCCTGGCGGCGATGTGGATTTCAGAGCGGCTTGACGCCAAGCGGACCCTGATCCTGGTGCCCTCGCTTTCGCTCCTGGCGCAGACCCTGCGCGAGTGGTCAGCCAACGCCACCCACCCCTTTGACTACCTCGCCGTCTGCTCCGACGAGACAGTGGCCGGGCAGGACGAGTTCGTCCAGCACACCGCCGAGCTGGGGCTGTCGGTCACCACCGACCCTGAGGTGATCGTCTCCTTCCTGCGCCGCCGTGGTCGGCGGGTCGTCTTCGCCACCTATCAGTCCTCGCCCCAGATCGCCGCCGCCTATGCGGGAAGGAGGACGCCGCAGTTCGACCTCGCCGTCGCCGATGAGGCCCACCGCTGCGCCGGGCGGTCGGCACCGAGTTCACCACCATCCTCAACCCCGATCAGATCAAGAGCAGGCGACGGCTGTTCATGACCGCCACCCCGCGACTCTACACCCCTCGCGTTCGCCGTGAGGCCGGACAGATCGACGTCGAGGTCGCCTCGATGGACGATGAGGCGGTCTTCGGGCGTGTGCTTCACCGCCTCAGCTTCGGCGAGGCAATCGAGCGCGACCTGCTCTCCGACTACCAGGTGGTCGTCGTCGGCGCCGATGACGAGACCTACCGCACCTACGCCGAACGCGGCGAGTTCGTCACCCGCGACGGCGAGGCGATCACCGGCGCCCGCACCTTGCCGACGAAGCCGTGGTCGGCGGCATCGCCTCGCTGCGCGTGCTCGCGGGCGAGGCCGAGCAGATCGACCAGCTGCTCCCGGAGGTGCTCGAATTCGCCTTGACGCCCTACCTCGGCACCGCCGAGGCGCGGCGAATAATCTCTGCTGGATGAAGGAGCCGCAAAGCGCGGGGGCGTCGGTGCTGGGTGCGCCGCAGGCCGGCGCGACCGTGGGCGTCTTTCCATCACAGGCTCTCAACCAGGCGATCGAGCGGGAGTGGGTCAGCTCTGGCGACTACCGGATCCGGCCCGAGGCGATCCAGCCCGCCAGCATCGACCTTCGCCTCGGTGACTTCGCCTGGGCGCTGCGCTGCTCCTTCCTGCCGGACGTCGACTCGACGGTCGAGGAGAAGGTCGATGGCCTTGCTTTCCAGAAAATCGATCTCCGCGACGGTGCGGTGCTCGAGCGCGATCGTCCCTACCTGGTGCCGCTGATCGAGGAGCTGGCGCTGCCCGACGACGTTCGCGCCAAGGCGAACCCGAAGAGCTCGACCGGCCGGCTCGACGTCTTCACCCGGGTGATCACCGATCGCCACCACCGTTTCGACGACGTGCGGGCCGGTTACCACGGCAAGCTCTACCTTGAGATCGTCCCCCGCTCCTTCGCGATCCAGGTCAAGACCGGGCTCTCGCTGAACCAGCTGCGCCTAGCCCGCGGCGAGGTGCGGCTTAACGACGAGCAGATCCGGGGGCTGCAGGACGAATCGCCGCTGCTCTACCTGGGCTCGGACGCGCTCGGTCAATCCGAGCTGGCTCTCGCCGACGGCCTCTTCCTCAGCCTCGACCTCTCCGGCTCAGGCGATCGCACCGTCGGCTACCGGGCGAAGAAGAACAGCCTCCCGGTCGACCTCTCCCGCGTTCGTGCCTATCGCTGGACCGACTTCTGGGACCCGGTCTTTCCCGAGCCCGGGGGCCGGGTCGTGCTGGAGCCGGAAATCTTCTATCTGCTGCTATCGGCCGAGGGCGTCTGCATCCCGCCCCAGATCGCCGCCGAGATGATGGCCTACGACCCGACCGCCGGCGAGCTGCGCACCCACTACGCCGGCTTCTTCGACCCTGGCTTTGGCTACGACCCCGCCGGCGCTCGCCACGGCAGCCGGGCGGCACTGGAGGTTCGCGCCCGCGACGTCCCCTTCATGGTCGAGCACCGCCAGCCGGTCTGCAAGCTGGGGCTGGAGTGGATGGAGGCTCCGGCCGAGCGCCTCTACGGCGCCAGTCTCGGCTCCAACTACCAGGGGCAGGTGACGATGCTGAGCAAGCACTTCGAAGAGCAGACCGCGGGCACGCCCTCAGGCGACGGCTAGCTTCCGCAACAGCCCCCGCACGCGCTTGCGCCGGGCCACCAGCTCGGTTTCGAGCTTGGCGATCTCGTCGCGGCGGCGGCGGACCAGATCCAGCTGGCGGCCGGTGTGCCCGAGCGACTCCTCGAGGATCTGTCGCCGGCGAACCGGGTCCTCGACGCCCTCCTGCCACTCGCGGCGCAGGGCTGCGCGGGCACCCTCGGCCTCGACCAGCTCCTTCAGCTCCACCAGCGAGAGGCCGAGCAGGTCCTTCAGCCGCAGCAACTCGGTCAGCCGCTCGACGTCGGCCTCGGCGTAGGTGCGGTGAGCACCGGGCTCCCGACCGCCGGCGACCGGCAGCAGCCCGATCTCCTCGTAGTAGCGGATCGTTCGCGGCGTCGTACCGGCCAGCTTGGCGACGTTGCCGATGCGGAGCTCGGTCCGGGGGGCCCCGCTCATGGCGTCGCCTCGATCTCCTCGGCGATCGCCTCCTCGATCGCCATCGCGGCGGAGACGCCGTGGTGGCGCTGGGCGCTTGGCTCACTCTCATCGCTGGGTCGCAGCATCGAGACGCCGGCGCCGACGACCGAGACGGCCGCCAGGACCCAGAGCGCCGTGTGCATGTTCGCGATGAAGGGGTCCAGCTGGACGCTGGTCAGGCCGGCCGCGAGACCGGAGAAGATCTTGAAGAGAACTGGTTTCGGCACCGCGGCGGTGATGATCGCGAGGACGAAGGCGATCGAGATCACGGCGCCGGTGTTCTGCACCATGGTCCTGGCGCCGGCGGCGATCCCGCGGCGCTCGGTCGGCACGGTGCCCATCATCGCCGCCGTGTTGGGCGACATGAACATCCCCGAACCGATCCCGACCAGCCCCAGCCAGATCATTCCCTGCCAGTAGGGGGTGTCCGCCTGCAGGTTCGTCATCAGGGCGAGGCCAAGGGCGGTCGTGAGCATGCCGAGGGCGGCCAGCGTGCGGGAACCGTGGCGGTCCGCCCAGATGCCGGCCAGGGGGGATGCGACGAGCATCCCGATCGCCATCGGGGCGAGCTTGATCCCGGCGACGATCGGGTCGTCGCCCTGGGCCCCCTGGTAGTAGAAGACGAAGATGAAGAGGAGGGCGAAGCGGGAGAGGCCGTTGATGAAGGCCGCCGCGGTCGCGGCCGCGAAGAGGCGGTTCTGGAAGATCGAGAGGTCGAGCATCGGCGCCTTGCCGCGGTGCTCGATCAGCACGAAGAGCGGCAGCAGCACTGCCGCAACCACGAGGCTGCCGATCACCAGCGAGTCGTCCCAGCCGGAGATGCCGCCACGGGAGATTCCGTAGACGAGCCCGGTCAGGCCGACGACGAAGGTGGCGGTGCCGCCGAAGTCGAGGCCGCGGACCGCGTCGCGGGCGGACAGCTCGCGCAGGATCAGCCCCGCCCAGAGGGCGCCGGCCAGGGCCAGCGGCACGTTGAACCAGAAGACCCATTGCCAGGAGATCGCGACCAGGGCGCCGCCAAGGACCGGTCCGATCACGAGGCCGATCGCGGCGACCATCGTGTTCGTTCCCATCGCCAGCCCGAGTTGCTCGCGGGGAAAAGCGTCGGTGACCAGGGCAGGGCCGTTGGCGAAGATGAAGGCTCCGCCGATCCCCTGCAGGATCCGCCAGAAGATCAGCTGGGTGCCGTCTGCAGCGAAACCGGCGCCGAGCGAGGCGGCGCCGAAGATCAGAAACGCGCCGACGAAGGCCGACTTGCGGCCGAAGAGGTCGGAGAGTCGGCCCGCGGAGAGGACGAGCACGGTCGAGGAGATCATGTAGGCGAGGATCACCCAGACCAGTTCCAGCAGGCTGGTCCCCAGCGAGCGCTCGAGATCCGGCAGGGCGATGATCAGGGTTCCCGAGTTGGTCGCGACCAAGAGCATTCCCAGGCTCGTGCAGGACAGCGCCCACCACTTGTACTGCTCGTGGTCGGCGGCGACCCCCGTGCCCCCGGTAAATCTCTTTCTTACGTTCACGTTAGATATTGTAGCGGCCGCGGAGCGACTCTACGATTACCCGCGTATGGCGCGGGTCAGAGCAGACTCGGCGACTAGGATCTCGGCGATGACGGAGCGGACTTGGAGCGTGTACCTCTCGGGCGAGATCCACTCCGACTGGCGCCAGCGGATCGAAACTGGGACGCGGGAGGTCGGGCTGGCCGTCTCCTTCTCGGCCCCGGTCACCGACCACGCCGCCTCCGACGACGCCGGCGCCGGCACGCTGGGGGAGGAGGGCGAGGCGTTTTGGCGCGACCACAAGGGCGCCGGGGTCAACGCGATCCGCACCCAGACGCTGATCCGCGCCGCCGACGTGGTCGTCGTTCGCTTCGGCGACAAGTACCGCCAGTGGAACGCCGCCTTCGACGCCGGCTTCGCCGCCGCGCTCGGCAAGCCGACGATCACCCTCCACGCGGCCGATCTCGATCACGCGCTGAAGGAGGTCGACCGCGCCGCCCAGGCGACGGCCCGCACGGCCGAGCAGGTCGTCGACGTGCTCCGCTACGTGATTGTTGGCCAGCTGCCCGCCTGAGGGCTAGGGTGGGCAGGTGCCCGCCGACGCCAACCGCCAGACGATCGAGCGCCTGTATGAGGCGTTTGGTCAGTGCAACGGCGCGGCGATGACCTCCTGTTACGCACCTGGCGCCCACTTCCGCGATCCCGCCTTCGGCGATCTCGAGGGCGAAGACGTCGGCGCGATGTGGCGGATGCTCACCGGTCGCGCCACCGACCTGAAGATCGAGCTGCGAGAGCACGAGGCGGGGGAGGAGACCGGCTCGGCCCACTGGATCGCCCGCTACACCTTCTCCACCGGCCGCCCGGTCGTCAACGACATCCAAGCGAGCTTCCGCTTCGCCGACGGCCTGATCGCCGACCACGTCGACGACTTCGACTTCCGCCGCTGGGCGAAGCAGGCGCTGGGACCCAGCGGCAACCTTGTCGCGCTGCTGCCGCCGCTGCGGGCCAAAGCGCGCGCCAGAGCCCTCGAGCAGCTCAAGACCTACAAGCGGGAAGAGACCGGCTCCAGCATCTAGGTCGGCGTCATCCGGGTCCGATGCGAACATGCGTTCGCATGCGCTGGGACGAACAGAGAGTCGAGAACGACCTGCGGTTGCCGGGAGTCGGCGACGGCACGGTGGTCCGGACCTTCGACGCTCCGGAGGCGATGGGGATCAACTTCCACGAGGTCCGGGCCCGGTCCGCGCTCAACCACGTCGCCGGTGGCCGCTACGGGTTCGACTACACGATCAACCCGTACAGGGGATGCACCCATGCCTGCGTCTTCTGTTTTGCTCGAAAAACCCACACCTATCTCGACTTCGACGCCGGGAGGGACTTCGAGCGCGAGATCGTCGTCAAGGTCAACGTTCCGGAGCTGCTGCGGGCAGAGCTTGCGCGGCCCAGCTGGAAACAAGACCTGGTGGCGCTGGGGACGAACACCGATCCCTACCAGTGGGTCGAGAGCCGCTACCGGATGATGCCGGAGATCCTCGCGGCGCTGGAGCAGGCGGACACCCCGGTTTCGGTCCTGACCAAGTCGCCACTGGCGATGCGCGACGTCGACATCTACGCACGGATGGCGAAGCGGCTGCCGGTCTCGGTCAACCTCTCGGTCCCGACCCTCGACGAGGACGCCTGGCGGGCGACCGAGCCGCATACTCCGAGCCCCAGCGCCCGCCTCGACGCCGTCGCCGAGCTGCGCCGTCGCGGCATCGACTCCGGCGTCCTGATCGCGCCGCTGATGCCTGGCATCAACGACAGCCCCGACCAGGTGCGGCCGATCGTCGAACGGGCCAAAGCCGCCGGCGCCACCTTCCTCGGCGGCGTCGCCCTTCACCTCCGCGACGAGGTGAAGGACGTCTTCTTCGCCTGGCTTGAGGAGAAACGGCCGGACCTGTTGCCCAAATACGAGCAGCTCTACAACGGCCGCGCCTACATGCGTCCCGAGCAGCGAAAACAAACCACGAGAGCCCTCCGCGGCTGGGGCCGCAACCGCCTCAGAAGCTCCTCACCAGACCAAGCGGCGCCCGCGACCCGGGCCGGCCCCCCGGTCCCAGCTCAACCCACCCAATCCGAGCTCTTCTGAACTCAGGACGAGCGACTTCTCCGACGGGTGGCGGTGGGGCGGGGGCCCCTCGCGGCGCGGAGGCGCGCAAGCGCCGAGCACCGTGGGGATGCTGCATCGACAGGACCCGCCGGCCTACCTAGCCGCCCTCGTCGAGT
>DATAIY010000221.1:0-2697 GCA_036262475.1 Solirubrobacterales bacterium | reverse complement strand
CAGCCGGAGGCCTCTGCTGGCTCGGCGGCTCGCGCCCGGACGGCTTGCGGTCGGGATCGGCTCCGGAACGCCGGCGCCGGCGCGGCGGGCGCTCGCGCTGCTCGGAGCCCGCCTGGGAGCGGGCCGATCCGCCGGACTTCTGGCCGGAGGAGCCGCCGTCGCTCAGCGTCTCGACCAGCTCTCCGCGGGACAGCATCCGGTACTTGGGGACGCCGGCCTCAGCGGCGAGGGCGTGCAACTCGGACAGATGCTTGGATTCCAGCTCGGCCTTGTTCATCGAGGCGGCAGGTTATTCAACCGGCCCGCTGGGCGCGGCGGGCGGGGTCGATTCCCTCGGCAGCAGCGGCGGCCGGCCAGGCCTCGGCCTCCTGCTTGACCCGGCGCCGGGACCAGCCAAGCTCGGCGCCGAGCACCTCGGCGACGGGGCGAACGGCGTCGGCGTCCCGCAGCTGCGGCGCCGCCAGGATCCCGAGGCGGGTCCGGCGCAGCATCACGTCGGCGACGCTGCGCGCCTGCTCGTAACGAGCGGCGATCGCGACCTCGGCCAGCAGGTCGGGACGGCCGGGAACGATTCGCCGCGCCAGCTTCGGGTCCTTGCGAGCGAGGTCGAGGACACCACGGGAAGCGTGTCCGTAGCGGAATGCGAGTTGTGAGATCGAGTCCTCGCCGACCGCTTCCGGCGCCTCCAGGTCCTCCTTGCGGGCCTCCATCCCGAGTGGGATCTCGGCCGTGTGACAGGGGGCCTCGCGACCCTCGCGCTCGACCAGGCGATCGACCGTCTGCTTCGCCATCCGCCGCCACGTCGTCAGCTTGCCGCCGGTGATTGTCAGCATCCCCGACGAAGTCTCATAGAGTTCCGCCTTGCGCGAGATGTCGACTGACTTGCGCGGGTCGCCGCTGGAGATCAGCGGCCGTACGCCCGCGTAGGCACCGACCAGGCTCGACTCGGTCAGCGACGTGCCGAAGAACTCGTTGGTGGCTTCGAGCAGGTAGCCGACGTCGTCCTCGGCCGGCTTCGGGTGGGAGATGTCGCCGTCGAAGTCGTTGTCGGTGGTGCCGATCAGGGTACGCCCGTACCAGGGCAGCGAGAAGATCATCCGACCGGACCCGGCCGGGACGATGCAAGCAGCGTGCCCCATCGGCAGGTCGGCCTGGTCGAGGATCACGTGGGTGCCACGGCTGGGGGAGATTCGCGGCACGTCCTCCTCCTCGACGACCTCCTCGGGACGGATGCGGTCGGCCCAGACGCCGGTCGCGTTGATGACGTCGTCGGCCCGCACCTCGACCCGCTCGCCCGAGTCGGCCTCTGCGAAGGCGACGCCGGCGGCGCGGCCGTGGTCGAAGAGGACCTCGGTGACGTCGGCGCCGTTGAGGCTGATCGCCCCAAAGCGTTCGGCCTCGCCGAGCACGGTCAGGACCAGCCGCACGTCGTCGGTCTGGCAGTCGTAGAACATGTAGGCGTCCTTGGGATCGCGGGCGGCGAGCGCCGGCACCAGCTCCAGCACCTCGTCGCGGTCGATCGTGCGGTGGCGATCCGGCGACCAGTAGAAGTCCTCGTCCTCCTGTTTGGAGGTGCGCATCTCGCGGCGGCTGCGGCCGACCCGGGTGGTCGCCATCACGTCGTACATGTTCAGACCGAGGCCGAGTTTGCGGTCGCGCCGCTCCTCCCCCAGCGCCGCGACCAGGAACGGAGTCGGGTAGACGAGGTGGGGGGCGAGCTGGACCATCAGCTGGCGCTCCAGCAGCGCCTCGCGGACCAGCCCGAGATCGAAGTTCTGCAGGTAGCGGAGGCCGCCGTGGACCATCTTCGAGGAGCGGCTGGAAGTGCCGACCGCGTAGTCGTCGCGCTCCAGCAGCGCCACCGAGTAGCCGCGCGAGGCGGCGTCGAGGGCAACACCGGCGCCGGTGATGCCGCCGCCGATCACCACCACCTCGAAATGCTGGCCAGCGATCGCCTCGATTGCCTTGGCGCGGGCGAGCATCAGTCGAGGAAGGCGACGGTGTCTGCGGCACCCGGCCGCGCCGGCACCGGTCGTTCCTGCCGCGGGTGGCCGAGGTGAAGGAGCGCGACGGCGCGCTCGGAGGCCGGCAGGCCGACCGCGGCGCGGCCCTCCTCGGTGCGCAGCAGGCCGGGGGTGCGCCAGTAGCCGGCGAGTCCGCGGTCATGGGCGGCGAGCAGGACGATGTAGGAGGCGACGGCGGTCGCGTGCAGGTCCTCCTCGTCTTGGACGGGATCGCCACCGAGAACGCTGGAGACGACGACCATGGTCGGGCAGCGATCGAGCTTGGTGGCGCCGTCGGGGCCGGCCGCCGCCTTCAGCCGCTGCAGCGAAGCCGGGCCGACGACGCGAAAGCGCCAGGGCACGGTGAGATTGTGGTTCGGCGCCCAGTTGGCGAGCTCGAGCAGCTCATCCAGGAGCTCGCGCGACAGCGGCTCCGGCGCGAAGGCCTTATGGGTGCGGCGGGTGCGTATCGCCGTCTCTACGTCCATCGGTCGAGGGTATCTGGCGCCGCCGGCGAGCTAAAGGCCGTAGCGCCAGCGCATCCAGGCGCGGCGCCCGCCCCAGGCGGCGCCGAAGAGGAGGCAGCCGGCGAGCAGGCCCAGGACGATGGCGCCGACGGTGCTGCTGCTCGAGTCTTCGGGTTCTGGGGCCGCGGTCGAGCTCGATGAGCCGCTCGACGCGAGCGGCTCAGACC
>DATAIY010000220.1:0-2283 GCA_036262475.1 Solirubrobacterales bacterium | reverse complement strand
GATCTGGAGCGAGTGCATCGAGTACGCGATCGAGCGCGGCGCCGAGCTGGAGACCTTCTCCGGACTCGCCGGGGTCGGCGACCTGACCGCGACGATGATGGCGCCGGCCGGGCGCAACCGCCGTGCCGGCGAGCTGCTCGGCACCGGCACCCCGGCGGCGGAGATCCCGCAGCTGATCGGCCAGGCCTCGGAGGGTCTCGACACGACCCCGCTGCTGGCCCAGGCTGTCGCCGCCTCGGGCGTCTCCGCCGACGCGCTCAGCGGCCTGGCGGAGCTGATCCGCGGCGAGATCGACGCCGAGGAGTGGGTCGCCGGCCTGCGCCGGGTCGAGCGAGCAAGGCGAGCCGCCTGATGGCACTAGGCTTGGCCGGTGAGCGGCCCCAAGGAGAACGTCGAGCCCGGCGACCTGGGTCCGGCGGCGAAGGCGGAGCTGGACCGTGCCTTCGAGGACTTCTACCGGGCCCATCTCCGCGACGTCTACTCGTACTCCTACTACCGGGTCGGCAACCACCACGACGCCGAGGACCTGACCGAGCAGGCCTTCCTGCAGGCCTACCGTCACTTCGACCGGGCTCGGCGCGAGTCCGCCGGGCGGCCGCTGCGTCCCTGGCTGATCCGGATCGCGCACAACCTCGCCTCCAACTACTACCGGGACCGCTCGCGCCGGCCGCAGATTCCGCTCGAAAACGCCGACCCGATCGCCGCCCGGCACGACACGGTCGCGATCGCCGAGGGACGCGAGGAGCTGCGCCAGGTGATGGCCAACCTCGAGCACCTCTCGGAGGACCGTCGCGAGGCGCTGATCATGCGCTTCGCCCTCGGCATGGACAATCGCGAGATCGCCCGTGCCCTCGGCCGCTCCGACGGCGCCACCAAGGTTCTGATCCATCGCGCGATCAAGCAGCTGCAGGAGGAGATGAGCGATGAGTGAGGCGATTGACCGCTTGACCGGCAGCAGCTGGGACGTCGAGAGCCTGCTGGCAGACGCCCTGCGCCCGATCGAGCCACCCGAGCGGCTCTCGGGCCGGGTCGAGGACACCCTCGCGGCGGTCACCCAGGCCGCGGCGGAGGAGCTCTCCGACTGGGCCGAAGAACTCTCCGAGAGCGAGCTGCGGGCCCTGCGCGATGCGCGCAACTGGGTCCGCCCCGTGGTCGCCGTGGGCGCCGGCAGCATCGCCACCGGCGCCCTGGTGCTGCTCGAGCTGCGTCGCCGCGGCAAGCAGCAGGGCGAAAGCGGCCTACGGTCCCTTACCGGCGGCCTTCGCTCGCGGCTCTAGACCACTCGTCCCGGAGGAGGCGCCTCGCTTTGGGGTGCCTGCCGCGGCGGCGAGGCCGAGCAGGCCGATCGCCAGGTGAAGGAAATTGTCGCCGCCGCTGGCGGCAAGGAAGCCGAGGATCACGTTGCCGGCGCCAATCGCGAAGCCCCAGATTGCCAGGGCCGTGTAGACGACACCGAGTCCGAGAGCGTACTGGCGCGACGCATAGCCGGCGGCCAGCAGGCCGAGCGCGCCGGTGGCGGTGTGGAACACGTTGAGCCAGGCGTTGACCCTGAGCACTCCCAGCGCCGCTTCGACGCTCCCGGGGCTGCCGAAGGAGGCGCTGTAGAAGAAGCCGACGATGCCGAGGACGACGAGGAGCGCGCCGACCACGGTCGCGTACAGACGTGCGGGGCTGGCGGCCTCCATCGGCGCCGATTGTAGGCTCCCCCTCTCGATGGCCCAGACTTGCTACCGCCACCCCGACCGCGAGACCGGCGTGTCCTGCTCCTCCTGTGGGCGGCCGATCTGCCCCGACTGCATGACCCCGACCCCGGTTGGGATGCGCTGTCCGGAGTGCATGCGGCAGCGCACGAAGGTGGTCAAGGGGGTGGGGGGCGGTGGGGGTCAGTTCGGGCGCTTTCCGGCTACCGCCGTTTTGATCGCGATCAACGTCATCGTCTATCTGGTCGAGATCGCGGGCGGGACGGGTGGCTTGAACAACCCGAGCGGCACCTTCGTCTTCGACTACGCGCTCCAGGGCGCCTCTGTCGCCGAAGGCGAGTGGTACCGGCTGATCACCGGAGGATTCCTGCACGCCAACCTTCTCCACATCGGCTTCAACATGCTGCTCCTCTTCTTCCTCGGACGGCTGCTGGAGCCGGCGCTGGGAACGACGCGGTTCCTCGCGCTCTACTTCGCCTGCCTTCTGGCCGGCTCGTTCGGCGCCCTTGCCCTGACCAACCCGCTCGAGATAACCCTGGGAGCCTCAGGGGCGATCTTCGGCCTCGCCGGCGCCACCTTCGTG
>DATAIY010000219.1:0-4808 GCA_036262475.1 Solirubrobacterales bacterium | reverse complement strand
GGTCTGAGCGGGGAGGGGAATCGTGGGCGTCGGTGGGGGCTGAACGCTTACGCGAAACTCCCGATTTGCGGGGCCTTGCGCAAGATGCGGGCGGAGGGACTCGAACCCCCACGGGCCAACGCCCACCAGGACCCGAACCTGGCGACGGCGGTCAGCCCCAGCAGCTGACGCGACCGGACTCGACTACGACAGCCTCGACGCCGAGGACTGGGGACTCCTCGACGCGGCTCAGCGCCGCGAACTCAGGGTGCGTGAAATGTTTCGGTGAAGGGACCGATGTTGGCCGCTTCGCTCGATAGGTCGTAGTGCGTAACTTCCACTTGCTGACCGCTCCCGATCTGACTCGCCAGGTTGATGTATTGCTGCTGGGTGGTGACCGGCTGATTGTTGATACTGGAAATCATTACGTAGTAGCCCTTCCGACTGTAGGTACTCAATATTTCCGCCAATTCAGTCTCCTGATCGACGGGAGTATCTCTCGTCACCGCGCTAACCAACATTCCACCCTTGAGGTTGGCGTTGTTGTACTTTTTTCCTTCGATTTCACCTTCAGTGGGAGATTCCAGACAGAAATCAGGTTCGTTCCCGCATACGGCTAGACCCGTGGACAATCCGCTCACCCCAAGTCCCAGCCAGGCGATGGATTTTCCGGCGGCGAGCTGAGGCACGATTGACCGCACTGTCTTGATGGAGATTGCGTCATTCTGGTTCTGCCCACCACCGGCAACATTGACCCCGACAAGTTCACCGTGGTCATTGACGAGCGGTCCCCCCGAATTGCCCGGATTGACCGCAGCGTCAGTCTGATAGAGGCCCGTCAGGAGCAGACCGGCGTTGGTGTTTTCTTCCCCGTGAACTTCTTCCTGTCCGAATGCGTCATACGAAACGGTCGCTTCGTCGTTGAGGGTCGAGATAGTTCCTGCCGTAGCCTGAAACGGCGTATTCAGAAAGTTGCTTTCCGTGCTTCCGTTGCCCGGAAAGCCGAGGGCGTATGCGGTTTCGCCCTGTTCGACGCTTCCTGTTTCGGCCAAAGGCAGCGTCTCGAGCTGGGGTAGGTCCCCCGGAGATACTCGGAGAACCGCTAGGTCGTCCCGTGCGTCAAGACCAACGATGGTCGCAGGTGTCAGGCTCGTCGAGTCAAAGCCGGCCGACACGGTGCTGGCGTTCATGACGACGTGGGCATTGGTCACGATCAACCCGCGGGTTGCGTCGTAGACCCAGGCGGATCCGGAATCCAGAATGCTGCTGGCCCTGCCTGAAAGGGGAGAGACGCCGCGGCTTCGACCGACCACCAGGAGTGTTGAGGGCTTAGCGGCTTGGACGATTTCGGACTCGCTCAGCGGCCCACTTGATCCTCCTGAAGCCAGGATTGCGACGGCGACACCGGCTATCAGCAGGACCGCTACCACCCCGATTACGACTGCAATCGCACGACGCCGGTTAGCCGGCCCGCCGGTTCCGGCCCCTCCGGGTCCGGCCCCTCCGGGTCTCGGGGTGACGCCGGGACTCCCGCCGACCGGAGTCGCTTGGACCGGAGCGGGCACGGTGCGAGCAACCGTGGCTGCGGGTGTTCCGCTTATCGGCGCTACGGCGAACACTGACGAGCCGATTCGAAACTCATCCCCGGGCTCCAGGAGAGTCGCCCGACTGATTCGTTCTCCGTTCACGAAGGTGCCGTTCTGAGATCCGAGGTCACGAATCTCAGCGACGTTCCCGAGGGCCTTGACCGAAGCGTGCTCGCTCGACACATCTGCCTCGTCGAGGACGATGGCGCATTCGGGATCTCTTCCGATGTGAAGCCATCCCGACCCGAGAGGGAAAGAGGATCCCGCAAGAGCGCCAGCCCGGACCTCAACCTGCAGCTTCTTATCCGGAGACCCCTCCGCCGGATCCTGACCTTCGTGTTCTGCGGACATCTGATCTCCTATCTCATGCTGCTGTTCTGCGCGATGGCGGTCGTGACCGAGCTAGTAACGATCGGATCCGCGCTCGGTTCCGAGACTGGCTGAGACTGCTTGGATCTTCCTTCGTAAGCTCGCCGCCGACTTTTCCCCTCAGCCGGAGCTGCGTCGCGACTATCCAAGCGCAAGGCCGAAAAAAAGTCAAGGCCGGGAATCGAACTGAACCAATGGCTTCGGGGGCCTGCCGCAAAGTGTGTTGGAGCGAGCTTCTGGATGACCTGCCGGGCTCAGCTGGGGGCGGCGGCCAGCGAACAGAAAGCGGCGTTGGCAGCGCGACCCTGGGCCTCGATTCGCCGCCGTCGGGAAGGCGTCGGCCGATCGACCTCCTGGTCGTCGGAAGTCCTGCCACGACCATTGGGTTCGACAGGGGCTGCATAACTCCTACCGGGATAGTGCGTACCGGGTTCGCTCCATCCG
Source organism: Solirubrobacterales bacterium (assembly GCA_036262475.1). Taxonomy (GTDB): domain Bacteria; phylum Actinomycetota; class Thermoleophilia; order Solirubrobacterales; family 70-9; genus VAYN01. The sequence goes on along the minus strand of DATAIY010000219.1, from coordinate 2,430 downwards.
GGTGGCGTCCTAGTTTCGGGGTGTGCCTCACCCGGACTTCCCGTTGACGATCTTGGAGTTCCAGCAGCGGTTCGGGACCGAGGTGGCGTGCCCCGCCTATGTGTTCGCGTCGCGCTGGCCGGAGGGGTTCGTCTGCCCTGGCTGCGGCGCGCGCCATGCCGGCGGTGAGACGCGTAGGCATCTGTGGATCTGCACTGGGTGCGGTCGACAGACGTCGGTGACCGCGGGCACCGTGATGCACGGAGCGCGCCTGCCGCTGCGCACCTGGTTCTGGGCTGCCTACCTAGTCTCGACGTTTCATCCGAGGATCTCGGCCAAGCAGCTGCAGCGCCAGCTCGGGATCGGCTGTCATGAGACAGCGTGGGCGATGCTGCACAAGCTCCGCGGCGCGATGATCGCCCCCGAGCGCGAGTTGCTCAAGGGCGAGGTCGAGATCGACGAGTTCTTCCTTGGTGGCTACGAGGAAGGCCTCAAGGGTGGGCGTCAGCGCGGCAAGAAGACACTCTGCGCCGCCGCGATCGAGGTTCGCCGGCGCGGCTCGGGACGCCTGCGCCTGCAGGTGCTGGCCAACTCGCGCGCCACGACGCTTGCAGCGTTCACCAAGGCGACGACCGCGCCGGGGGCGATCGTGCATACCGACGGGCTGTTCTCCTACAGCGCCCCGCCCAGGCTCGGCTACGACCACCGCCCCCGCAAGGCCGCAGGCGTCCCCGACGGCGAGCAACTGCTGCCCAGGGTGCACCGCGCAATCAGCAACCTGAAGGCTTGGATGCACGGCACCCATCGCGGCGTCTGGCCTGAGCACCTGCCCGTCTATCTCGACGAGTTCGTCTTCCGCCACAACCGTCGCGGCACCCCGATGGCCGGCTTTCAGACCTCTTGGGCCTCGGACTTGCACACGACCCGATCACCTACCGCGACATCGTCAAGAGAGCCGCCTGACGGCTATTTGGAGCGAACCCGGTACGCACTACCGGGATAGGTCCTTAGCGCCCCTGAGACCCGGAGCCGGCGAACTGAGCCTTCGATCGGAGCGGAAGGACTAGGCGGCGACAGGCTCGCGGCGCTTGGCCCCGCGCTTGGGCTTCGCCGGCTTGACGAGCCCCGAGAGGAAGCGACCGGTATAGGAGCCGGTAATAGCGGCGACCTCCTCCGGGGTGCCGGTGGCGACCACCTCTCCCCCGCCTTCGCCGCCCTCGGGACCGAGGTCGATCAGCCAGTCGGCGGTCTTGATCACGTCGAGGTTGTGCTCGATCACGACCACGGTGTTGCCGGCGTCGACGAGGCGGCCGAGGACGTCGAGCAGGCGCTGGACGTCGGCGAAGTGAAGGCCGGTGGTCGGCTCGTCGAGGATGTAGAGGGTGTCGCCGGTGGCGACTTTGGAGAGCTCGGTCGCGAGCTTGATCCGCTGCGCCTCGCCGCCGGAGAGGGTCGTTGCCGGTTGGCCGAGGCGGATGTAGTCGAGGCCGACGTCGTGCAGCGTGCGCAGGCGGCGGGCGATCTTCGGCACGTTCTCGAAGAATCCAACCGCGTCCTCGACCGACATTTCCAGGACGTCGGAGATGTTCTTTCCCTTGAAGCGGACCTCGAGCGTCTCGCGGTTGTAGCGCTTGCCGTGGCACTGCTCGCAGGGCACGTAGACGTCGGGCAGGAAGTGCATCTCGATCTTGATCTGGCCGTCGCCCTTGCAGACCTCGCAGCGACCGCCTTTGACATTGAAGCTGAAGCGGCCCGGCTTGTAGCCGCGCGCGCGGGACTCCTGAGTCTGGGTGAAGAGATGGCGGATGTGGTCGAAGACGCCGGTGTAGGTGGCCGGGTTGGAGCGCGGCGTGCGGCCGATCGGCGACTGGTCGATGCTGATGATCTTGTCGATCTGACTGAGGCCGTCGATGCCGTCGTGGGCGCCGGGGCGCAGTTTCGCCTGGTGCAGTCGGTTGGCGACCGCGTGATGAAGCGTCTCGTTGACCAGCGTCGACTTGCCCGAGCCGGAGACGCCGGTGACGCAGCAGAAGACGCCGAGCGGGATCGTCACGTCGACGTCCTTGAGGTTGTGTTCGCGGGCGCCGCGGACCAGCAGCGCCCCGCTCGGCTCCCGGCGCTCCTCGGGGACATCGATCTTGCGCTTGCCGGAGAGGTACTGGCCGGTCAGCGAGGCGGGGTTCTTGGCGACTTCGGCCGGAGTGCCGGCGGCGATGATGTGGCCGCCGTGCTCGCCGGCGCCGGGGCCGAGGTCGACGAGGTGGTCGGCGGCCATCATCGTCCCCTCGTCGTGCTCGACGACGATCACCGTGTTGCCGAGGTCGCGGAGGCGGTCGAGGGTGGCGATCAGCTTCTCGTTGTCGCGCTGGTGGAGCCCGATCGAGGGCTCGTCGAGGACGTACATGACGCCGACCAGGCTGGAGCCGATCTGCGTCGCCAGGCGGATCCGCT
>DATAIY010000218.1:0-1792 GCA_036262475.1 Solirubrobacterales bacterium | reverse complement strand
CCCCCTTGGTCGCAACCGCCGCGCCCAGGACCACGGCGCTGCTCGGGGTCATCCACCGGGCACGCCGGACAGCTCCTGCTCACCGCGGGCCAGAGCATCGAGCGGCTGCACAGCGAGGCTGCGTTTGCCGCGTGTCAATGGCCATCGGTTTCTCCCCAGTGGCGGCCATCCAACCTCCCCACTGGCGGCCACGTCTTCTCCCCACCGGTGGCCACGGTTTCTCCCCGCTTGAGCCCTCCCGTCGCAGCGGCGTAGCGGAGGCCGAAGGCCGTAGCGAAGCCGCTGCGATCGCGTGGCTTTCGCGGTCAGCTCAGCGGCACCACCCCCTTGCCCTCGGTCGCCTGGGTGAGCCGGTAGCTGTCCATCCCTTCAGTGACGATTACGTGGGCGTGGTGGAGCAGCCGGTCGACCGTCGCCGCGGCCAGGGTGCGCGGCATCAGCTCGTCAAAGCCGGACGGGTGAATATTCGAGGTGATCGCCAGGGAGCGTCGCTCATAGGCGGCGTCGACGAGTCGAAACAGCGCCTCGGCCGCCTCCGGGGAGACCGGCACCATGCCGATGTCATCAACAATCACCAGGTCGGCGCGGATCAGCTTGGCGATCGCCTTGGAGACGCTTCCGTCGGCGCGATGGCCGCGCAGCAGCGCCTCCAGGGACTCCAGGGTGTGCCAGGCAACCGCCTTGCCCTTGTCGATCGCCAGGTGCCCGAGCGCCTCGACCAGATGGCTCTTGCCGGTCCCGCTCGGCCCGCAGACGCAAAGCCCCTCCCTGCGCTCCACCCACTCCAAGGTGCGAAGCGAGCGCTGGGTCGCCTTGGGGATCGAGGATGCCTCCTGATCCCAGGCATCGAACGTCTTGCCGGCAGGAAGGCCCGAGCGCCGGCGCCGGGTGGCGACCGCCGCCTCGGAGCGGCCCTCCAGCTCGGCCTCGAGCAAGACGCGCAGCACCTCGCCCGCCTCCCAGCGCTGGGAGGCGGCGGTGGCCAACACCTCCGGCGCCGCTGAGCGGATGTGGGGCAGGCGCAGGGCGCGCAGCATCTCCTCCAACCCGTCCTCAAGCGGCGGCGGCTCGGGTGTCTTGACGCTCATCGGCGGCCTCCGATCCGATCGGCCTGCTCGGCGGCCGCCAGCAGCTCGAAGGCGAACTCGCGAGCCTGCTCGGGCCTGAGCGTCACGATCGCCGCCTGGGGCCAAAGCGCGGGCGCCAAGTTGGCGGGAGACGCGGTCATGATCACGCTGACGTCCTGGGCGACGGCGCCGTCGGGGGAGACGTCGACCTGCTCGGGGTCGATCACGGTGCGGATCTGCTCGTAGTAGACGCTCATCGTCCGAATCCCTCCCAGCTCGCGGTGGAGCGCTGCAGGGTGGCCGCCTCGGAGTGGCGGCGGGGGAACTCGATCACCTGGGCGCTTTGGCGATGGGCGAGGATCGAGGCGAGGTCGCCCTCGCCGAAGCGCTCGACGTCCGCCGCCGCCTCCAGCGCCTCATCCACGCCCCCGGCGCCGTGCAGCTTGGCCAGGTCGACCGCCTCGGCCATCTTGCGCCGGGGGCGGGCGATCCCCGCCGCGGCGGCGCGGGTGAGCCAGCGCTCCGCCCCGGGCCCGATCGCCAGGAAGGCGACCTCCTCGGCGCTTCTGGGGCGCGGTCGGCGCCCCAGGGCGCCCGGCGGCTTCGGCGGGTAGTGCTCGTCTGAGATCCGCGGGGAGCCCGGCGTGGTCAGCTGGTGGCGGGCAACCTCGCGCACTCCCTGGGGACCGTCGGCATGGACGACGATCAGCTCCTCATCTGTGGCC
>DATAIY010000217.1:0-3936 GCA_036262475.1 Solirubrobacterales bacterium | reverse complement strand
TCTTTGCCGTGGCCTTCCCGGTCGCCCCGGCGCCGGCGGGGGAGGCGCTCCCGGCGACCACCTTGCTGGAGGCTGGGTGCGCCGGATGCGCCGCCCGCGGGTCGGAGACCGCGGCGGGGCCGTTGCCGCTATCGGCGAGGGCGGCGATCGGCCAGCCCCTGAATACCTGGGCCGAAACGAGCACGACGAAGACAGCGATGCGATCGCGATCAGCGTCGCTCCCGACATCGCGCTCACCATGTCGGTGTGCGCCTAGCGAATCACCCGGATTGCTAGAGGTAGCCCATCGGGTCGCTTACTTCACCGTCTATACGAACCTCGAAATGCAGATGGGGACCGAGGCAGTAGCCGGTGCAACCGGTGTAGCCGATGATGTCGGCCTGGCTGACCGACTGGCCGGCCGAGACCGCGAACGAGCTCTGGTGGGCGTAGCAGGTGGAGAGCCCGCCGCCGTGGTCGATGCAGGTGTAGTTGCCGTAGCCGCCGCTGCTCGCCTCGGGCTCGGTGAAGATCACCGTGCCGCTCGCCGCGGCGCGGATCGGGGTCCCTTCCGGCACTGCGATGTCGATTCCGGGGTGATACTCGTAGCTGCCGTTGATCGTGCGGGGTCCGAAGCCGGAGACGATCGGCCCAGTGACCGGCCAGATCAGGCCGCCGCTGCCGCCCTGGATCGGTCCCGCCGGAAGTGGTGTCGACCCGGTGGCGGAGAGCTGGGCGGCGATCTTGCCCTGAATCGCCGCAACCGACCCGTCCAACTCTTCCGCGTGTTCGCTGATCTGGGCCAGCGCCGAGACCCGGTCCGCACGGACGCTGACGAGAGCCCGCTGATGGCTCTGGAGTGCGGAGCGGGCGCTCGCCAGGGCCTGCTCTTCGGAGGCGATCGCGTCACGCGCGGATTCCATCGTGTCCTTGACGCCGCGCAGGCGCGAGACGATCCGCCTCACCCCGTTGCGCAGCTCGCGGACGCGGCCCACGACCGCCTCGTCCATCCCGTGCAGGCGGTCGAGATATTCGGTGCGGGCGGCGAGGTCGTCGATGCCGCTGGAGCCGACGATGACGCTGATCACGTCCGGGCTGCCGGTCTCATACATCGCGATCAGTCGGTCTCGCAGCGCCTCCAGCGCCCGCTTCAGATGGGAGCGAAGCTCGTCGAGCCTGCCCTTGGCGACGTCCAGCTCGGCGACGGCGCCGTCGAGCTCCGCCTGTTTGGTGGCGAGCCGAGCGCGCACCGCGGCCTCGCGATTGCGGATGCCGGCGACCTCGCCGGTCAGGCTGTCGATCCGGTCGCCGTAGTGGGAGATCGTCGTCGTCAGCACGCCCCTGCGTTCGCGGACTTCGTCCAGCTTCGACTGCTTGGCTTCGAGCTTGGACTGCAGATCCTGGGCCGGCGCAGCCGGGCTGGCGACGAGCAGCGCGCAGATCGAGGCGGCGAAGGCGGAAAGCGCGATCGTCGCGAGGCGATTCCGGAGCATCGTTCCGAGGCTAGCCAAGGCCGAAATCCGGCTCGACGGCTGATCGGACCCTGCAACCGCGCTTGCGGGTCAGGTGCCGCCCTGGGCGTTCTCCACGCGCAGCAGGCCCTGCTCGGCCTCCTCCTCCATCTGCAGGGTCGTGTGCTCGATCCCGAACCGCTCGCCCAAGGTCAACTCGAGGCGGCGGCGGATCAGGTCGCGGTCGGCGCCCTGGGCGACGACAACGTGAGCGGCGATCGCGCCGAAGCCCGCGGTCACCGTCCAGACGTGAAGGTCGTGGACCGAGCGCACCCCCTCCTCGCGGCAGATCGCCGCGCCCATGCCGTCGACGTCGAGGTCGGCCGGCGCCGACTCCATCAGCACGTCGAACGGCTCCTTGATTAGGCGCCAGGAGGAGGCGAGGACGAGCCCCGAGATCAGCAGGCCGACGATCGGGTCGACGATGTCGGAGCCGCCGGCGAGGACGAAGGCGCCGGCGAAGAGGACGCCGAGCGAGCCGAGCGCGTCGGCCGCGCTGTGGCGGAGAATCCCCTCGAGGTTGATGTCCTGGCGCTGCCCGCGCGCCAGCACCAGCGTCGCCGCGAGGTTGCCGGCGAGGCCGAGGGCGCCGAGGGCGAGGACGCCGGCGCCGTCGATCCCCGGCGGGTCGGAGAGACGGCCGATCGCGGCGATCGCGATCCCAATGCTGACCACGACCAGGAGCAGGCCGTTGACGAGCGCCGCCAACACCTCGGAGCGCTGGTAGCCGAAGGTCCGGTTGCCGGCGGCCGGCATCGACGCGAGCCGGGCGGCGATCAGCGCCAGGACGATCGAGCCGACATCGGAGAGCAGGTGCCCGGCGTCTGCGAGCACCGCCAGCGACCCGATGAGGATGCCGCCGACGGCCTCGGCGACGAGCAGGACGACGTTGATCGCCAACGCCACCCACATCCGCCGCCGGCTGTCCTCGCGCCGCGCTTCCAGCGCGTGCGCGCCAAAGCCGTGGCTGTGTCCGCCGTGGTCGTGCGAGTGCACGCCTCCGAGCATAGGTGGGGTTAGACGGGGACGGGCTCCTTCGCGGCCTCGGTCGCCATCGCCTTGGCGGCCACCTCGGCGCCGTAGGCGAAGCGCTCGGCGTATTCGCGCGCCTGCATGCGGGAGATGACCATCCGCTGGATCTCCGCCGTGCCCTCGAACAGCTGGTAGATCTTGGCGTCGCGGAACCACTTCTCCAGCGGGCAGTCGGTGTCCCAGGCGTAGGGGCCGACCAGGTCCATCAGGATCGTCGTCGCCCACATCGTCACGTCGCCGGCCTTGAGCTTCGACATCGAGCCCTGGCCACCGCTCATCGGGACGCCGTTTCGGCCCATCCAGGAGGCTCGCTGGACCAGCAGCCGGGCCGCTTCGATCTCGGTCGCGACATCGGCGAGGGTCTGCTGGATGCGCTGCGTTTTCAGCAACGGGACGCCGGCTTCGGAGCGGCCGTCGAGGTACTCCAGGGTCCACTCGTAGGCCGCCTGGGCGATGCCGAGCGCGGAGGCGCCGACGATCGGCCGGGTGATCTCGAAGGTCGCCAGCGCATCGGCGGAGCGAGACCTCTGGCCCGAGCGCGCCCGCTCCAGCTTCCTCGCCAGCTTCTCCTCGCCGCCGAGCAGGTTCTCGACCGGGATCCGGCAGTCATCCAGCACGACCTCGGCCGTATGCGAGGCGCGGATCCCGAGCTTGGACTCCTTCTTGCCCTGGCTCAGGCCCGGCGTGCCCTTGCCGACGACAAACGAGGCCTGGCCACCGGTCCCCAGCTCCGGATCGACGGTGGCGACGACGACGTGGACGTCGGCGATGCCGCCGTTGGTGATGAAGACCTTGGTGCCACTGAGGACGAACTCGTCGCCGTCGCGCTTGGCGGTCGTCTTCAGGCTCTTGACGTCGGAACCGGCCTGCGGCTCGGTCACGGCGTAGGCGCCGAGCTTGATCTCCTCGCCGGTGCCGAAGCACTCCGGCACCCAGTAGCCGATCTGCTCGGGGGTGCCGGTGGCGGCGATGCCCGCCGCGGCGAGCCCAGAGCCGGCGATCGCCAGCGCGGTGCCGGCGCAGCCCCAGTGCATCTCTTCGGCCGCGATCGCGCCCATCTGCCCATCGGCGTCCGCGGCGGTGCGCTGCAGGTGCTCGATGCCCTGGAAGCCCTGGCGCCGCGCCTCCTTGATGACCTCCCAGGGCGTGCTCTCCTCTTCGTCGTGCTTGCGCGCCGCTGGGCGGATGACCTCGCGGGCGAACTTCCGGCAGCTGGCCTTGAACTCAAGCTGCTCCTCGTTAAGTTCGAAATTCATTGGTTCCTTCCTCGACCGTGGACCGATTGACTGGTCAGTCAGCCAGTTCCTGTAACTGTATCTGACATCCCGGTGCGAGTGTCTGACAACCCGGTGGGACCCGAGGCCATCTCGACAGGTCCCATGTAGCGTTATCGCGTTGATCGGTCGGTCGACGC
>DATAIY010000216.1:0-2617 GCA_036262475.1 Solirubrobacterales bacterium | reverse complement strand
AGGTGGGAGTCCGATCTTGGCCACGGCCCAGGCGCCGTCCTTGCCGCGGATCGGGGTCCAGCGGTTGGTGGTCCGGTCGGGATGCTCGGCCGCGAGCTCGGCGCAGCGCTGTTTTGCCTGATCCTCGGTGATGGCCGCAGTCTAGGGCGGGCCAGCGCCAGTCCCCACCTCTGGACGTGTCTGACCTCAGGGGTGCCCGGCGGCCGATGATCCACGCGAGAACTTCCCCTGGCTGAACCCGCCCTCCGGCGGCATCACCTAAACCTTCGAGGCGTCTCTGGCTTGCGGGCTTGGATGACACCCTCGAAGTCAGACACGTCCGGGAGCGAAGTCATTTGGGCGAATGAGCGCCCTCCGATCATTCCGCTCGCCACGCCTGCATGTGAGATCGGGGAGGGGGTCGATACCCCTCCCCGCAGCTTGTACTTCTTCGTTTCCCCGAACCTCGGACGGCTGAAGCCATTCGCGAAAAAGTTGAGCGGGGAGGGATATCGACCCCCTCCCCGCCCCCAGACCTAGAAGTGAACGATCGGAATGATCAGGATCGCGACGATGTTCGCCACCTTGATCATCGGGTTGATCGCCGGGCCGGCCGTGTCCTTGTAGGGATCGCCGACGGTGTCGCCAGTCACCGAGGCGGCGTGCGCCTCGGAGCCTTTGCCGCCGTAGGCCCCATCCTCGATCAGCTTCTTGGCGTTGTCCCAGGCGCCGCCGCCGGCGGTCATCGAGATCGCCGCGAAGAGGCCGACGACGATGACGCCGATCAGGAGCCCGCCGAGCGCGTCGACGCTGAGCAGTCCGACGATGACGGGGATGACGATCGGGATCAGGGCAGGCGCGATCATCTCTTTCTGCGCCGCCAAAGTGACGATGCTGACCGTTTCCCCGTACTCGGGTTTTTCGGTTCCCTCCATGATCCCCGGGTGCTCGCGGAACTGTTTGCGGACCTGCTCGACCACCTGACCGCCGGCGCGGCCAACCGCCTCGATCGCCAGGGCCATGAACAGGTAGACCATCATGCCGCCGATGATCAGCCCGATCAGCACGTCAGGACTGGTCAGGTTGAATAAGTGGTTCAGATCGAAGCCGGCAGGGGCTTCTTCCGCAACCTCGCTCTTGAACACCGCGAACAGCACCAGCGCCGCAAGCGCCGCCGAGCCGATCGCGTAACCCTTTGTGACCGCCTTGGTCGTGTTACCGACCGCGTCGAGCGGGTCGGTGACGTTGCGGACGTCCTCAGGCAGGTCCGCCATCTCGGCGATGCCACCGGCGTTGTCGGTGATCGGCCCGAAGGCATCGAGGGCGACGATCAGCCCACAGAGCGAGAGCTGGGCCATGACGGCAATGGCGATGCCATAGATGCCGGCCAGCTCGTTGGCGCCGAGGATAGCCAGGGCGAGGACGAGCGCCGGGGCGGCGGTCGCCTGGTAGCCCTGGGCGAGGCCCTGGATGATGTTGGTCGCGTGACCCGTCTCCGACGCCTTGGCGATCGTGCGGACGGGGTGGAAGCGGGTCGAGGTGTAGTAGTCGGTGATCACGAACAGCAGCGCCGTCACGGCGACGCCGATCACCGCGCAGAGCCAGAGGTCGGTGACGCTGACCGCGGCGGCGGCGGTGCTGGCGAAGCCAAGCCGCAGCGGTTCGCTCATCAGCCAGTTGGTGATCGGGTAGAAGGCCGCGATCGAGATCACCCCGGAGACGATCATGCCGATGTAGAGCGCACCCTCGACTTTGTCGGTCTTGGTTTTGACCGAGAGAGCGCCGATGATCGAGGCGAGAATTGCGACGCCGCCGATGACCAACGGGAAGATCGCCACCTCACGGGCGTAATCGGAGGTGAAGGTGAGGACGCCGAGCACCATCACAGCGACCGAGGTCACCGCGTAGGTCTCGAACAGGTCGGCGGCCATGCCGGCGCAGTCGCCGACGTTGTCGCCGACGTTGTCGGCGATCACGGCGGGGTTGCGAGGATCGTCCTCGGGGATCCCGACCTCGACCTTGCCGACCAAGTCGGCGCCGACGTCGGCGGCCTTGGTGAAGATGCCGCCGCCGAGACGGGCGAAGACCGAGATCAGTGACCCACCGAAGCCAAGCCCGATCAGCGCGTCGACGGCCTCTTTGTCGGTGCTGCCGGTGACGATCAGGACCCCGTAGTAGCCGGCGACGCCGAGCAGCGCCAAGCCGACGACCAGGAGCCCGGTGACCGAGCCGCCTTTGAAGGCGACGTCGAGCGCAGCCGGAACGCCGCCGCGGGCCGCCTCGGCGACGCGCGAGTTGGCCCGCACCGAGACGTTCATCCCGATGAAGCCGGTGGCGCCGGAGAGGAAGCCGCCGATCACGAATCCGATCGCCGTCTTGTAGTCCTGGAGCACCCAGAGCATGATCGCGAGCGGCACCGCGACGGCGGCGATGATCGTGTACTGGCGGTTCAGGTAGGCCTGTGCGCCCTCCTGCACAGCGCCCGAGATTTCCTGCATCCGGTCGTTCCCTGGCGACTTCGAAAGCAGACGCTGGGTGATGATGAGTCCGTAGACGACGGCAGCGCCTGCGCATACGAGCGCGACAACTACCCCGTAGTCGGTCAAGAAGCTGGTCAAGTTCGTTCCTCCGGTGGATT
>DATAIY010000215.1:0-3542 GCA_036262475.1 Solirubrobacterales bacterium | reverse complement strand
GTCGCCCTGCTCGGCTACGGCTACGGGGTCACGGTCGCGCGTGAGGCGGCGGAGATCCTCGCCGGCCACGGGCTCGACGTCACCGTCGCCGACGGCCGCTTCGCGAAGCCGATCGACGGCGAGCTTGCCGTCAGCCTCGCCCGCGAGCACGAGCTGCTGGTGACGATCGAGGAGAACGTACTGCCGGGCGGCTTTGGCTCGGCGGTGCTCGAGCACCTAGAGGACGCCTTCGCCGAGGGACCCGGCGAACGGGCGCGGGTGCTCCGCGTCGGCCTCCCGGATCGCTACGTCACACACGGCAAGCCGGCGCTGCTGCGGGCCGAGGCCGGCCTCACCGGGCAGTCGGTGGCGGACCGAGTACTCGCGACGACGCCCTCCGCCCAACCAATTCTTGGCTAATGAATTTTGAGGATTGATTCAATCGGCGCAATCGAATAGCCTGCGGCAGTCGCTCCGGTGAAGGGAAATAGAAGCGGTGGCCTTGGTCTCGCTTCTGGGGATTCACCACAGGTAGGAGAGATGCGTATCTCTATAAGTGTGGGTCCGTTTGGGGAACGGGCTTCTCGCGGCCCGCCGCCTCGCGGCCAGGGCCGCGAGGCGCGCCCGGAAACTCTCTCCGAAACGGCTGGCGAGGGCTAGCCCTCCTCGGCGAGGATCGCGTAGATCTTGCGCCGGGTCTCATCCAGCAGCTCGCGGACCCGCTTCTGCTGGCCTTCATCGGCCGCGTGGAAAACCTGGCCGATCGAGTGGTGGAGCTTGTGGACTGAGTCCCGCAGGTGAATCTGCTCGGGGGCGGCTCCGGATCGAACGGCGTCCCAAGGGGTCTCCTCGCCGGCCCTCTCCTTCTGCTCGGCGACGCCGGTCTCGGTCAAGGTGAAGCGGCGCTTGCCGTCGCTCTCCTCGCCCTGGATCAGCCCTTGGTCCTCGAGCATCTGCAGCGTCGGGTAGATCGATCCGGCGCTCGGGGTCCACGCCCCCTGGGTGCGCTCCTCGATCTCCTTGATCATCTCGTAGCCGTGCATCGACCGCTCGGCGAGCAGGGCCAGGACAGCTGCCCTGACGTCCCCTCGGCGTGCCCGGGGACCACCGCGTCCGCGCCCGTAGCGAGGGCCGCGACTGCGGGCGAACTCCTGCCGGCGACTGGGACCTGAATGTCTTGAATCGTGTCTGTGGTGCATCTAATTACCTTTCTATCTTTATCTAACGCGATATATCGTAACAGGTCGCGTCGGTTGGTCCGTCGGGAACCCGCAAGTGACCGCGCCGTTTGTCCCGCCGACCGAGGGGTAGCCTGCGCGCATGAAGTTTCTCTTCGCCCCGATCGGTATCGGCGCCGGCCTTATCGCCGGCATTGCCGCCAAGAAGGCCTTCGAAGCCCTTTGGGCGGCGATCGACGACGAGGACCCACCCGAGCCGGATCGCCGTGGGGTGCCGACCGTGAAACTGATCGCCGCCCTGGCCGTCGAGGGAGCGATCTTCCGCGTCGTCAAAGGCCTCACCGACCACGGCGCCCGCTCCGGCTTCGCCGCCCTCACCGGTCGCTGGCCCGGAGACGATCCGGCCCAAGCCGAGTAACGGGGCCCCACCTAGCGAAAGCGCACCCCCGGGGGGAGGGGCGCTTCCGGCACTACAGGGGGAGAGATCCCCAGCTACCCATGGGTGGAGGCATAAACATGGGTGACTGATGGGTGAATGCGATCCAGGTCGGGAACAGTCGCTTCCCGCTATGGCGGCAGATGGGCCCGCCCCGATGGAGACTCGAGCGGCAACTCAAAAGGGCTCTGGATCCTCGCCGAAGTCGTCCTGATTGTCGCCGGGGTGGCCTCGCTATGCCGACGGCCGAGCGCCCAATTGGCGCACGGGCAAGAAGGTCTCTGCTCAATCAGGGCTTGGTCAACTGTCTCATCTCAAGATAGGCTCGAGTGCACCGTGTCCGTACCAGGGCGCCGATGACGGCGATTGTCGAAACCGGCGCCCCTAAAAGAAGGGTTGCCATGAGAGTAAAACGCCTGATCGGTGTCGCTATCGCCACCTGCGCGCTCGTCGGAATCCTTGCTTTGCCAGCCGTGGCGGCGGTATTCCTGCCGGCGCCGACTGCGGCTAGCAAGTCGTTCAATTTCGCCCAGAACACCTGCAACCATGATCCGCACTGCGTCAAGTTCGGCGTCACCAACTGCCGCCGCATCAGCCTGCACGTCATGTTCTGTCGGATCTTCGACGAACGGGAGACCGCTGTTCAGGGTCGCTATGCCTGCACCAAATTGGTCCGCGTGGTACTGGACCCAGTGACCTTTCGAGTTCTCGTAACTGGGACGGGCCCGTACCACTGCGCCTGACTTAGGGGACATGACGTTCGAGTAGCCGGATCGAGGGGCTTGGGAGGTTGCACGGGACTCCCAGCCCCCCTGCTTCGCCTGCCGGCACCGTGCGATGCCGGGGGACGCCTGAGCGGTTCAGCGAAAGCTGGCAGTTTGCCCCCAACAACAGAAAGCGCCCCTCCGGGGAAGGAAATGTGGGAACCCGCCGAGCCAATCGGGCCATCCCTTCCGTGATAACTCCGGTTGACTCGCATGGTGATGCGCAAGGCCGCCTGTTGAGCCGAATGTCGGCTCACGACATTTACCCTCGAATCGAGAACTAAAGGGCCTCAACTGCAAGAGCCACCTCGGCGAGTCAGCATGGAGTATTGACCAGTCGCATCTGCTCGATTGAGGTGGCGCAGATGCCGAGGAGGCGCGGGCTTGCAGATGAAGACTGCCAGGCAGCGAGCAAGAGATTGCGGCATTGAGACGGTTTCGGCTGAAGAGGAACTCGACGTTGCGGGGGATCTCCTCGCCGCTGGAGGTGGCCACAGAGAAGAAGACGACCTGGGCCTCTTTTGGCCCCGGAACTTGTCGACGGTGCCGACACGGGCGCCGGCGGGGAGGCGCCAGGGTCGATGGTCTGCGCGTCGCCCAGCCGATGCTCCAGCACAGACAGGGACGCCCCTGCTCGCCCTCAGCAGCCGCCGCTTCTGCTCGCGCGAGGCGGGATGGCACGCGCCCGCCCTCAGCGCAGGTCCGGCTGCGGCTGGGCATCCCAGTGACCTTTCGTCTGTCGGGCCGATGTGCGACGCTGCTGCAGCACCGATATGGAGGGAACGCATAGCACGATCAGGACGGACGGGAAAGAAGGCGGCAGCCGCCGCCGGCAAGACGCTTCGATCAAAGAGCGCCTCCAAGACGGCCAAGCGCGCGGCGGCGTCCGACCTCGTGCAGGCGAAGCGCTCCAAGCGCAAGTAGCGGCCCGCTAGGGAACCTTCTGGTCACGCTTGCGAACCCCCAGCGTCGCTTGCGCTCCTCCTCGCTGGTTTCGGTGACGAGGTTTCTGTTAGCGATTGGGCCGCGATGAAACTAGTCGCCTCCCCTTCGCGGGAGGGGTGGACGGTAGCTCAGGCTTCTCCGCCAATCCCGATCGGGGGCGTGTGTGATGCACCAACTATGCCGTTCGGGGCGACCATTGGAAGGTGCGCGCGGCGACGGCCAGCGCCGCAACCCCCCAAG
>DATAIY010000214.1:0-3000 GCA_036262475.1 Solirubrobacterales bacterium | reverse complement strand
GGGCACCAGGGATCTGTGAGGGGGAGGTGGGGCGAATGAAGATGGGACCGATTCTGCAGCGGGTTACGCCGGTGGCAATAAGCAAGGGCTCTTCGGGCCGGGCAAGGGACAGCGGTCGCGCCTGACAGGCTTAGGCGGTGGCTCCTTGGAAGCTGCCCCTTCTTGTCGTTGCGATCGTCGTTCCGATTGCCGGCGCCTTCTACGCCGGCGGCCCCGGGGTCGGGGTCGAGGTCGCGGCTCTGGTCGCGGTCGGGATCGTCGTCGTCGCGGTCCGGGAGCGCCCGCGCGGGGCGATCGGGGACTCGCCCGCAGGCGCCGCTTCCACACGCCTGCTCGTCGTGGTCAGCCGCCCGGTCGAGGATCCGGCGACGATCTCGGAGATCGCCAAGGCGGTCGCCGGCGGCTCCGGCTCGGCCGCCGACGTCCTCGTCCTGGCGCCCGCTCGGATCGGGTTCCTCGATCGCTGGGCCTCCGACCTCGAGGCGGCTCGGCACGAGGCTCAGCAGAACCTTGTCATCACCGTCGCATCGCTGGCCAAGGCGGGGGTCGCGGCCGAAGCGCGGGTCGGCGACGAGGACCTCGTCCAGGCGGTCGAGGACACGATGCAGAGCTTCGCGGCCACGGAAGTGATCCTCGTCACCGCCGGCGCCGATCGCGACCCGGCGGCCGCGACCGCAGCGGCCGAGCTGGGGTCGAGGCTGCGGGCTCGGTTCCGGCGCCTGGTCGTCAACGATCCAGCAGCTCGCTGAAGCGCAGCGCCGCGCGGGTCGCCATCACGAAGTCGTCGTTGCGGTGCAGGAGCCCGGCGCCGCCCAGATCACGGATCGTCCGCTCGATCGCGTCGCGCTCGCCGAAATCGGCCTGCTCGCCGCCGATCTCGCGGACGAGTTCGGCGACGGTGACCTGGGTCGGGTGGAGATCGAACAGCTGCCCCAGCACCGCGGACCCGGCGGCGCCGTCGCTCGCGTTGGTCGTCCGGCTGTCATCGGTCCCTTCCATGCCGCTCCCCCTGGGCCGCCAAGTCGCTCAGGCTTCCGGACTCTCCCCCCGGACTCGACCCCCGGGTCGTCCAAACCGAGGATCTGAAGCGCCCACGGCGCTTCGATCGCGGTGCAGTCGAAGTGCTGCATCGAGCCCGTACCGGAGTCGTGTCAACAAGGGTCACGGCGGCGCAGCCAGCGAGCTCGCGGAGTGTGGTAGCTGACGTTGCTGAGCAGCTTGTCCTGCGCGACCGATAGCTCGCGTGGGCTGATCGCCTCCTCGCCGGCGATCTCGCGCAGGATCCGGCGGCGCAGCGGATGTCGCAGCTCCACCAGGAGGTCGCTGTCGTCCGATCGGTTGAGACTCGTCATCTCGATCGGCAATTATAGAGCAAACGAAATGTTTTGTCTCTAAAGCCTCTGTCGGCGTCAAAGATTGACTCGCGCGTACCGGTCTCAGTCGCCGCGAATCCCGCCCATCTCGCTGAACACTGCGGTGACGCCACCGTCTTCTCGCTCCTCGTCGGCGATCACGTGGGAAACGGCGTTGATCAGCGCCAGGTGGGTGAAGGCCTGGGGGAAATTGCCGAGCTGGCGACCGGAATCGGCCTCCAGCTCCTCGGCGAAGAGATCGAGCCAGCCGGCTGCCTCCAGCAAGCGTTCGCAGAGCTCGCGCGCCCGCTGGCACTCGCCGATCTCCGAGAGCGCCGAGACCAGCCAGAAGGAGCAGATCAGGAAGGTGCCCTCCTTGCCGTGGAGGCCGTCGTCGGTCTCCTTAACCTTGTAGCGAAGGACGAGGCCGTGTTCGGTCAGGTCGTCGGCGATCGCGTCGACCGTGGCCCCCAGCCGCGGGTCGTCGGGGGGGAGGAAGCGGAGCAGCGGGATCAGCAGCAGCGAGGCGTCGAGGGCGTCGGTGTCGTAGTGCTGGCGGAAGATGCCGTGGCGGACTCCGCGCTCGAGGATCTCCGCGTGGAACTCGTCGGCCTTGGCCTGCCACTCGTCGGCGATCTCCTCGAAGCCGAGGCCGCGGGCCAAGCGGACGCCGCGGTCGACGGCGACCCAGATCATCAGCTTCGAGGAGACGTAGTGCTGGGGCTCGCCGCGCGACTCCCAGATCCCCTGGTCGGGGCTGGGCCAGGCCTCGATCGCCGCTTCGACCTGGTAGCGGATCAGCTGGCGGTCAGTCGGCGTTCCTCTGCCTTTGAGCGCTTTCTCGTGCAGGTAGATCGAGTCCAGGAGCGAGCCCCAGACGTCGTTTTGGCGCTGGTCGTAGGCACCGTTGCCGATCCGGACCGGCTTCGCTCCGCCGTAGCCGCCGAGGTGGTCCAGGGTCTTCTCGGTCAGCTTCTTCTCGCCGCCGATCCCGTACATGATCTGCAGGTCGGGTTCGTCCCTGCAGACCTGGACGATGAAGCGCATGTAGTCGCGGGCCTCGTTGTCGAAGCCAAGGGTGTGCAGAGCCCAGAGGCTGAAAGTCGAGTCGCGGATCCAGCTGAAGCGGTAGTCCCAGTTGCGTTCCCCCCCCGGGGTCTCCGGCAGCGAGGTGGTCGGGGCGGCGACGATCGCCCCGGTCGGGGTGTAGGTGAGGCCCTTGAGGACTAGCGCAGAGCGCTGCAGGTGGATCCGCCAGGGGTGGTCGGGGAAGTCGCCGTGGCGCAGCCAGGCGCGCCAGAACTCTTCGGTCGAGTCGAGCCGCTCCAGCGCCTCGGGGGAGCTGCGGGGCCCGCCCAGCCCGCCGTCGCCCCAGGTGACGGCGCAGAAGCCGCTCTCATTCTCGCGCAGCTTCAGACTGCCGCTGGCGGCGCCGCCGTCGATCGTCAGTTCCATGTCGCTGGTCAGCCGCAGCTCGGTCCCGTCGGCGGCGGTGGCGACGGCCTCGCCGAGCTCGCCGCCCGTCCAGGTGGCGCCTTCGAGCCCGTAGCCGAAGCGCGGCAGGCACTCCATCTCCATCTCCACCTCGCCGTCGATGCAGGTCATCGTCCGCAGCAGCGAGCGGTCGGACTCGTGGTTGGTCTCGGGC
>DATAIY010000213.1:0-4344 GCA_036262475.1 Solirubrobacterales bacterium | reverse complement strand
GAGTAGTAGATTTCCCCGGCCGTCCAGATGGTCAAACCAAACGCCACGACCGCCCAAACGGAACGCTCGCGCTTGACTAGCAGCGCGCGAGCGAGACATAAGGCGGCCGCACCGAGCATCAGACCGTCGTAGACCCATGTGTTGAAGATGCTGTCGACCTCTGTTCCACCGAAACTGAATGCGGTGTGGCTCGCGAAGGCGAAGAATGCGAGGGTCAGTGCCGCACCACCGATGCGTAGAAGGCTTCGATCGCGCGGACGTAAGCCGACCATAACTATCGATCTAATCGACCGTGAGCCGCAGAACCTTGAAAGACAGCCAGGGAGCGACAGAGCTGGAGCTCTCCGACCAAGGCGATGACGGTGGCCTCTTTGGGGTCCGCTTCTAGGTTCATCCCGGCGCGAGCGAGGGGGTGCCGCACAGTTCGCGGCGGTTTCGGGTGGGCCTTGACCGACCAGAGACTCTTCCTATCCAACGAAGCTGTCAAGCGTTGTTCGGTCAAGCAGTCGCAGTCGACCTGGTTGCCGCGGACGAGGGCGCGCCACGGCGACCGTAAAGGCGCTGAGAACGAGGACCGCCGCAATGCCGGCCCACGGCGCGGCGTCGCCGGGAACCCCCTTCTGCGTCCTTGTGCGCTTAGGGTCCGTGCATGCAGCGATCACAATCGCAGTCAAAAGTCATTGCCAAACCCTTCGGTGCGACCACGTTGCGGATCCCGTCCCCCGTCCAATCATCATCATCGAACTCGCGGAAGGATACGCTGGGGAAACCGTTGGTCGTCCGAAGAGGAAAGCAATAGGGGTTGTCCGTGCGGATTTTGCAATCGAGAGGAAGGGTCCATCTGTCTGTCGGTGTGCGGAAATTCGGTGGCGGTGCGTGCGCGCTGGCCGCGGTCGCCGTTCTGCTGGCGACGATCCTGCCAGGAACCGCGCTCGCGCAAGGCAAACCGCGTCCCGATCTCAGCGTGTCGGGGGGCGCCGTAAGCGCCGTTAACGGAAACCTGGAGGGATCGTTCACCGTGCGCAACAAGGGCACCGCTCGGGCCGAAGGATTCTCGGCGACCCTGATCGTTCGGGTGCCTGGAAAAGATCGCGCGCTGAAGCGCTTCCGGCTGCATTCCCTGAAAGCCTCCGGGTCGCGGACCGTGGAAGTGGCGGTCGCGCTGCCGTCTCGTCTGCCGACCGGCTCGCTGCCGATTCGAGTCTGCGTGGACAGGGCCGACAAGGTGCGCGAGCGCTCCGAGCGCAACAATTGTCGAAAGGTGGGGACGGTCCAGGTTGGTGCGGGCCCGATGGGCCCGGTCTCCTCAGTGCCCAAGAATCCCATCCCCTTCACCAAGGGAGTCCCATTCACGCTCGAAGACGCCCAATCCAACTACTGGGTCTACGTCCCGAGCTCCTACGACGGCACGCATGCCACGCCGACGACCCTCTTCGTCTGGCTCCATGGCTGCGGCGGCGAAAGCTCCGGCGATATCTACACGGTGAGTCCCGGAGGAAGCCAGGATTGGATCTCGATCGCTGTCGGGGGCAGAGAGGGAGGGTGCTGGGACCCCAACGCCGACCAGGCGAAAGTGCTGGCTGCGATTGCCGACATGAAGACGCACTTCAACATCAACCCGCGTCGCGTGATCCTTGGCGGCTACTCCTCGGGAGGAGACCTCGCCTACCGATTGGCCTTCTACAACGCCAACTCCTTTGCGGGCCTTCTGGTCGAGAACACCTCTCCCTTCAGGGACACCGGCTCAAGCCAGGCGGCCTCGATCGCCGCGGCTTCCTGGAAGTTCAACGTGGTCCATCTTGCCCACCTGCAGGACACGACGTATCCGATCGCCGGAGTCCGCCAAGAGACCGACGCGATGGTGGCGGCAGGGTTTCCCCTGACGCGGGTCGAGGTGGACGGCGGCCACTACGACGAACCCGGGGCGAAAGAGAACGGGCACCCCGTTCCGGGAACCGACGCCGACGTCGCGACCTATCTGCTTCCCCATATAGACGACGGCTGGCTGTCGCCGTAGGGTCTGCGCAACCGTTGCGACCCTTGAACCCCTTCAACCCTCTAGACCGGTGATTCGGGCCATGCTATCCCGGCTGAAGCCGGCCCTACTCGTCGTCCTGCTGGCTGCGCTCCTTGGGCCGGCCGCCGCCGCGGCATCACCCTGGATCGGCGTCCGTGGTAATCACTTGGTCGATCGCAACGGTCATACGGTGCGTTTGCTCGGGGTAAACCGCTCGGGGATGGAGTACGCCTGCCAGCAGGGCTGGGGCTTCTTCGACGGCCCCAGTAGCGCTGCCTCGGTGGCGGTGATGAAGAGCTGGCACATCAACGCGGTGCGGGTGCAGTTGAACGAGACCTGCTGGCTCGGCATCAACGGAATCGACCCGGGCCACGGCGGCGCCGCTTACCAACGGATGATCAGGGCCTATGTCGACAAGCTCGAGGCAGCTGGCCTCTACGTGATCCTCAACCTCGAGTCTGCTGCGCCCGGCGACCTGCAGGCGACCGGGATCCCGCCGATGCCCGACGCCGACCACACGCCGGACTTCTGGCGCGGCGTCGCCGGCGCCTACCGGGACGACCGCGCCGTTCTCTTCGACCTCTACACCGAGCCCCACGACGTCGGCTGGGCCTGCTGGCAGAACGGTTGCCAGATCGAAGACGAAGATGTCGGCAGCTACCGGGCGGCGGGGATGAGCGAATTGGTCGAAGCGGTGCGCTCGACCGGGGCGCCGCAGCCGATCCTGCTCGGCGGCATCGACTGGTCCCGCAACCTCGACGGATGGCTCGCGCACCTCCCGGAAGACCCGCTGGACGCCGAGGTCGCCTCTAACCACACCTACGACTACGCCACCTGCTTCACGGCTTGCCGCCGCGATCTCGCCCAGATCGCAGCCAAGTACCCGGTTGTCAGCGGCGAGATCGGCGAGGGGGACTGCCGCCACACCTACATCGACCCCTACATGCGCTGGGCCGACCGCCACGGCGTCTCCTACCTGGCCTGGGCCTGGGACGCCCACGGCGGCTGGACCTGCAAGGGCGGCCCGACCCTGATCAAGGACTACGACGGCACGCCGACGGCGTTCGGGGTCGGCTTCCGCGACCACCTGCGGGCTCTCGTGCGGCGCTGAGTCGGTCCTCAGCCGTCAAACCTAATATCGTCGATTCACAGTCCGGCTCCCTGTGCGAAGGTCCGGTCGCCGCCAGCAAATCGTCCACTAGGAGGAATCCGTGAAAAGACTCGGCAGAAGGCTCACTTACGCGAACGTGATGGCGACGATCGCGCTGTTCGTCGCTCTCGGAGGCGCGAGCTACGCCGCCACCCAGTTGCCGAAGAACAGCGTCGGCACCAAGCAGCTGAAGAAGAAAGCCGTCACCGGAGCGAAAGTGAAGCCGGGTTCGATTCCCGCCACGGCGCTGAAGCCGGGAGCGGTCGCGGAGCCGTCGAACTACTACTCGAAAACCGAAAGCAAAGCGCGCTTCCTCGGCAGCACGGTCGTGGTCAACAAGACGATTGCCGCTCCGCTCGCGAAAGAAACCTTCGTCACCGGACAGGTGTCCTGCCCGGTGGGCTACCAGGCGATCGCCGGTGGAGTTGACCCGAGCAACTCGCTCAACGGGAAGGTCTCCTCCTCCTCGCCGCTGATCAACGGCAAAGAGGCCCAGACTCAACCGGACGGCCAGTCTGGCCCGGCCACCGGCTGGTACGGAGCGGTGACCACCCAGGGCAGCGGCACCGGGACAAGCGAAGTGGTGAAAATCCAGGTCGTTTGCGCGCCTCTGGGGTAGGCGCCTGGTATTGCGCGCGGCGGTCCTTGGGCCGCCGCGCCTGAAGATCCTCGCCACAGACGCAGGCGACGCCGATCGGCCCCGTGTCGGAGTTGGAAGACGAGTTCGACTGCGTTATGCTCGCCGCGTGCCAACGGATGGACGCGATCGGCGCGCGCGAAGCCGCATAGGAGCTGGCGGTTGATCGTCCTGGTGGCGCGGATCGTGCTCGCGGCTGTTTTCGCCGTCGCCGGCGTGGGAAAGCTCGTTCGCGGCAGCGGTACCGAAGCGACCATGGCCGAGTTCGGAGTTTCGGATGGGCTTCGTCGACCCCTCGCCCTCGCGTTGCCGCTGGCCGAGCTCGCGATCGCAGTCGCACTTCTGCCGGCGGCTACTGCGCCGTGGGCCGGCGTCGCCGCGGTCCTCGTTCTGATCGCTTTTACGACCGCCGTGGCGCGCGTTCTGGCCCGCGGCGAGGAGGTCGACTGCAACTGCTTCGGCTCGCTCGGCCCGAGCCTGATCACCGGCTGGACCCTGTCGCGTAACGGAGCCCTGCTGGTGCTTGCCGCCGTCGTCGCG
>DATAIY010000212.1:0-8612 GCA_036262475.1 Solirubrobacterales bacterium | reverse complement strand
TCTACAGAGCCAATGTGGCGTTGTGGCGGCTGGGAACCGGGATCAGGGGGAAGCGGGGGGAGATAACGACTCCAGGCGTCGCCCCGGCAGGTTCGGCGATGCCGCTCTCATTACGCCCAGGTCCGCGGCCAGGGGCGGGGCGGGGTGGAACTGGCGACGCGGATCCTGGCGTCGGCGGCGACGGCGCCGGAGGGACCGGCGAGGACGGGATTGAGGTCGAGCTCGACGATCTCGCGGTGGGCGTCGGCCATCGCGCTGACCCGCAGCAGCAGCTCGTCGACGGCGCCGAGGTCGGCCGGGGCGGCGCCGCGGAACCCGGTCAGCAGCGGGAAGATCGCCAGCGCCCGCAGCATCTCGGCGCTGTCGGCGCTGGTCAGCGGGCAGATCCGCACGGCGACGTCGTGCAGCAGCTCGGCGGTGGTGCCGCCCGCCCCGCAGGCCAGAACGGGGCCGAACACCGGGTCGGCGGCGACGCCGACCAGCAGCTCGACCCCGCCCGAGACCATCTCCTGCACGAGGAAGGAGTCGCGCTCGATCCCCAGGCCGGCCAGGGAGGCGTCCATCTCCTCGGCGGCGCGGGTCACCTCCTCGCCGCCCTCGAGACCGATCCGGACCGCGCCCAGCTCGCTCTTGTGGAGGATGGTCGGCCCGTGCGCCTTCAGCGCCACCCGTCCCCCGATCTCCACGGCCGCCGCGCCCGCCGCCTCCGGTCCCGTGGCGAGCCGCGAACGGGGCAGCCGGACGCCGTAGCAGTCGAGCAGGCGCTGGCACTCGTCAAGGTCGAGCCACTCGCGGCCGGTGGCGAGCGCTTCCGAGATCGTCGCCGCGGCCTCGTCGGGGCGGACGTCGGCGAACTCCCTCGTCTCGCCGGCGGGCCGCTGGCGCCACCTGGCGTGCCCGACGGCCTCGCTCAGCGCCCGCACCGCATCCTCCGGCTGAGTGTGGGCCGGCACGCCGGCCGCCGCAACCAGCGTCTCGCGCTCGCCCGCCGTCATGAACACCGCCTGCATCGGGATCCGCCGCTCCAGCTTCGCGGCGGCGTCGCCGATGGCCGCCGCGACGTCCCTGGCCTCGGTCAGCAGCGGGCGGATGAAGATCACGATCAGGGCGTCGATGCCGTCCCACTCCGCCATGACCTCGATCGCGCGCCGGTAGTGCTCGGGGCTCGCGGTGGCGATCATGTCGACGGGATTGGCGAGGGACGCTTCGGGGGGGAGGAAGCGGCGTAGGCGGGCGCGCACGGAGCGCGGCAGCTCCGGCAGCTCGAGCCCTGACGCCTCGCAGGCGTCGGCGCACATGATTCCCGGGCCGCCGGCGTTGGTCAGGATCCCCACCCTCGGTCCCTCCGGGAGCGGTTGGCTGGAGAGCAGCGAGGCGACGTCGAGCAGCTCCGAGAGCGTGTCGGTGCGGATCACCCCGGACTGCTCGAAGATCGCGTCGGTGGCCTGGTCGGAGGCGGCCAGCAGGGCTCCGGTGTGGGAGCTGGTCGCCCGCGCCCCGGCGGCCGAGCGCCCGCTCTTGACGACGACGATCGGCATCTTCGGCCCCAGCCGCCGCGAGACGCGGGAGAAGCGCCGCGGGTCGCTGAAGGACTCGATGTAGAGCAGCGCCACCCGGGTCGCGTTGTCGTCCTCCCAGTACTCGAGCAGGTCGTTGGCGGTGATGTCGGCGCGGTTGCCGACCGAAGCGAAGGAAGAGACGCCGATACCGCGCTCCTCGGCGAACTCGATCAGGGCCAGGCCGAGGGCGCCGCTCTGGGTGACGAAGCCGACGTGGCCGGCCGGCGGCGCGCTGGGCGCGAAGCTGGCGTTGAGCCTCGACTCCGGCGCCGTGTCGAGGACCCCGAGGCAGTTCGGGCCGACCAGCCGCATGCCGGCGTCGCGGCAGACGCCGAGCAGCTCCCGCTCCAGCCGGGCGCCCTTCTTGCCGGTCTCGGCGAAGCCCGCGGACAGCACCAGCACCCCACGCACCCCCTTCTCGGCGCATTCCCCGGCGACCTCGACCACATCCTCGGCCGGGACCGCGATCACCGCCAGGTCGACGTCGGCCGGGACCGCGGCGATGCTCGGGAAGGCGGGCACGCCCTGCACGGTCTCGGCCGCCGGGTTGACCGGGTAGAGGCCGCCCGGGTATCCGGACTCGACCATGTTGTGGAGGACCTCGCCGCCGACGGTGCCGCGGCGGCGCGAGGCGCCGACTATCGCGACCGAGCGGGGCTCGAGGAAGTGCCTGACCGCGGCCTTGGCGGCGAGCCGGTCACGGTCCTCGAAGCGCTCCAGCGCCCCGCTGGAGAGCGAGGTCGGGAACGCGATCCGGATCGCGCCCGGAATCGACTTCGACTCGACCGGAAAGCCACTCTCGCGGAACATCTCGATCATCTTGTGGTTCTGCGGCAACACCTCGGCGACGAAGGTGGGGATATCGTTTTCGTCGGCGGTCTGGGCCAGGTGGGCGAGCAGGATTGTGCCCAACCCCATCTTCTGCATGTCCTCGCTGACCGCGAAGGCGACTTCGGCCTGGCCGCCGCCCATCTCGAGGTAGACGCCGTGGCCGACCGGGTGGTCGTCGTCGCCGCGGGTGGCGAGGATCCCGTAGCGGTCCGCGTAGTCGACCTCGGCCATCATCCGCGCAGCCTCCTCGAGGTCCGCGGCCCCCGAGAAGAAGCGGAACGCCAGTGACTGCAGGCTGAGCCCGCCGAAGAACGCGGCCAGCGCCTCCTCGTCCTCGGGCCGCACCGGGCGCAGCCTGACAGTCGAGCCGTCCCGCAGCACGACGTCGGCTTCGCGATGGGCCGGGTATCCGCTGCTCACCGCACGATCGTAGGTGTTTGGAACGGATTCCAATCGAGCCGCGGCCCCTTACAGTCATCCCGATGCTCTATTTCAGCCATCCGGCCTGCCTGGAACACGACCCAGGGGAGCAGCTGCCGGGGCACCCGGACGCGCCGGAGCGCCTGCTGGCGATCGAACGGCTGCTGGAAGTCCGCGACTGGCTCGGCTGGGAGCGGCGCGCGGCGCCGGCCGCAAGCGAGGACGAGGTCCGCCTGATCCACAGCGAGCGTCTGGTGCGCTCGCTCGCCGACCTCTGCACGGCCGGCGGCGGCGCGATCGACGCCGACACCTTCGTCGGCAAGGCCTCCCACCGCGCCACCCTGCACGCGGTCGGGGGAGCCTGCGAGATGACGCGGGCGCTGTTGGGCGGCGAGGCCAGGGTCGGCTTCAGCGGCTGCCGGCCCGCCGGCCATCACGCCGAACCGGATCGGGCGATGGGGTTCTGCCTCTTCAACCACGTCGCGATCGCCGCCGAGCTGGCGATCCGTGAGCTCGGCGCCGAGCGCGTCTTCGTGCTCGACTGGGACGTCCATCACGGCAACGGCACCGCCGAGGCGTTCCGCCACCGCTCCGACGTCCTCGTCCTCAGCATCCACGAGGCCGGAATCTACCCCGGCACCGGCGCCCCCGGCGATGCCGGCTCCGGCGCCGGTGAGGGCTACACGGTCAACCTGCCGGTCCCGGCCGGCTCCGGCGAGGAACTCTGGCTCTCCCTGGCGGAGCACATCGTGGTCCCGGTCCTGCTCGCGTTCAAGCCGGACCTGGTCCTGATCTCGGCCGGGTTCGACGCCCACGAGGACGACCCACTCGCCGACTGCCGGCTGCAGGCCGGCTCCTTCGCGCGCATCGCCCGCCAGGTCCGCGACGCCGCCGACCGGCTGGACGCGCCAATCGGGGCGGTCCTGGAGGGCGGCTACGAACCGCTCGCCCTGGCCTACTCCGTCGCCGCGACCCTCGCCGCGCTGGGAGGCGAGGGGGAGGCAATCAGCGCCGCGCCGGAGGCGATGCTCACCTCCCGCGCCGCCTCCTACGTATCGCACTACTGGCCCTTGTAGAAGCCGGCCCCTCTAGTAGCGCGAAAACCCCCGATTTGAGGCTGTCGCGCAAACCGCGCGACAGCTCGCCGGGGTTCGGCAACTCCGGGTCTGCCGGGGCCGAGTTCGAAGCGAATCCGGCCGCGCTCTGTCCTCAGGCGGGCAACGGTGCCGCCGACCGGGGCCCGAATCCGGCGAGACCCGCCCGCCAGAGCTTCAAGAGGTTGTGAGTGGCGGCGAGGAGCCGCCACTCGGCCCTGCAGGCTTCTAGGTTCCCTGCTGCTCGGGTCTCTCAGGCGTGGATTGGGGCTCTGAGTTGCGCTCAGTTGCCCTCGAAGTGGCGATCGACGACGAGTCCTCACGCGTGTACGGCAACTTGACGATGCACGGCATCACGCGCGAGACCAAGCTTGACGTGCTCATCCAGGGCACCGACACGGACCCCTGGGGCAACGCACGAGCCGGGCCGGGGGGGTCGTCGGACCGCTCATGCGCAGCGACTACGACATGAAGTTCAACCAGGCGCTGGGCAGCGGCAACCTGCTCGTCGGCGACAGGGTCGGCATCTCGCTGGACATCTCCGCGGTCCTCGAGGCCTGAAATACCTTCTTGGCCCCTCGCGAAGGGATCCCGTGCGATCGCCAGCGACCTCACCAGGGAGGCAGGAATTGAACTTGCGACCGCTCGATAGTGAGTAGCGTCTTGCCCATGACGAGGCTCCTCCGTTTGAGACGGCTTCCGCCCCGTCGCATCTCTGCGTTCGCCGCCTTTGCCTGTTTGATCATGTGCGGAGCGTTCGGGGGCCTCGTCGAGGTGGCTTCGGCGGGTGAGCGAACGGTGATCGGACATTCGGTCCGCGGCCGTCCGATCGTTGCCACCCTGAGCGGCGATCCGAAGGCTCCAGAGCGGGTCCTGGTGATCGGCTGCGTTCACGGCAACGAGCCTGCCGGAATGCGTGTTGCGCGAAGGTTGATCGCGAGCGCTCCGCTCCGCGACGCGGCGATCTGGGTCGTACCCTCGCTCAACCCGGACGGAGTGGCCGCGGGCACGCGAGGGAACGCCCACGGCGTCGATCTCAACCGTAACTTCCCCTTTGACTGGCAGCCACTGGGCGGCCTCGAATACTCCGGGACGCACCCCCTCTCCGAGCCGGAGTCGCGGACGGCTCAACGCTTGATTCTGCGGGTGAAACCCGACCTTACGATCTGGTTTCACCAGCCGCTCGACCTGGTCGATCGCTCGGGCGGCGATCCTATGATCGAGAGCCGCTTCTCGCAGCTGGTCGGCCTTCCGCTCGTCCGTCTCAGCCGCTATCCGGGCAGCGCCTCAAGCTGGCAGAACCACGCGCTGCCCAACAGCACGGCCTTCGTCGTCGAGCTACCATCCGTGGTGCACGGCGACCTGGTCAGACACGCCACGAGCGCAGTTTTGACCCTCGCAAGCGAGTTCGGAAGCCCAGACGTCGGGGGCGCGAGCGAGACGAGAGTCAGCCGCTAGTCCAACGCAATGACCGGCTGGGGGTCGCCCGGCTGGTCGCTAATCGGGGAGACTGGATTTGAACCTGCGACCGCTCGGCCCCCAGCCGGCTGACGAGCCTGCCAGATGCATCCCTACGCGTCCCCTGCGTCCCTCCTGTCCTCGACCTAGGACTCACAGGACTGATGGGACGAGGCATCCGGTACCAAAGCGGTACCCCCCTAGGATTGGTCGATGGCCGATCCGCTCGACGAGCGAGAGCAGGTAACGCAGGCGCTGAGCCTCGCCGCGCAGGAGGCCGAGCGATATCTGCAGGGGATCGCGATCGATCCGGTCCTGCCGCAGGGCGCCGAAGACCGAGTTCGCGGTTGGACCGACCCGATGCCCGAGCGAGGGGATGGGACCATGGCGGCCGTGGCGGAGCTGGCCCAGCGCGGCATCGCGACCGCCACCCGCTCCAGCGGGCCGCGCTTCTTCCACTTCGTAATGGGCGGCGGAACGCCCGCAGCGCTGGCGGCCGACTGGCTGACCTCAACCTTTGATCAGGTCGCCTTCGGCTGGGCGTCGTCTCCCTTCGCGTCTCGGCTCGACCAAGTCGCCACCGATTGGCTGCGCCAGCTCTTCCAGCTCCCCAAGGACTTCGGCGGCGTCCTCACCAGCGGCGCCACCATGGCTAACTTCGTGGCCCTCGCCGCCGCCCGCGGCTGGTGGGGGGAGCGCCACGGCGTCGGCGTCGACAGGGTCGGGCTGAGCGGCCTTCCCATGCCGGCGATCCTCTCGAGCGGCTACATCCATCCCAGCGCCGTGCAGGCGATCGGGATGCTCGGACTCGGCCAGGACAACGTCGAGCGCCTCGCCGCGGACCCGGCCGGCCGCCTCGACGTCGAGGCGCTGGCGCGGCGTTTGGAGCAGCTCGACGGTCGAGCGATCGTCGTCGCCAATGCGGGCGAGGTCAACGCCGGCGACTTCGACCCGATCGCCGCGATAGCCGACCTCACGGAGGCTCATGACGCCTGGCTTCATGTCGACGGCGCCTTCGGGCTCTTCGCCCAGCTGGCGCCGGAGTCCCGCCACCTAACCGAGGGAGTCGAGCGCGCGCAGTCGGTCATCGCCGACGGGCACAAGTGGCTGAACGTGCCCTACGACTGCGGGTTCGCCTTCGTCCGCGACCCGGGCAAGCTCGCCCATACCTTTAACGTCGGCGCACCCTACCTGCCCTCACCGGACGATCCTCAGCCGAATCCCGGGTTCCTGACCCCTGAGAACTCGCGCCGAGCCCGCGCCCTCGCAGTCTGGGCAACGCTGCGGGCCTACGGCAGGGACGGCTATCGGGCGATGGTCGAGCGCCACCTCTCCCTCGCTCGGCGGCTCGCCGCGCGAGTCGATGCCGAGCCTCAGCTGGAGCGCCTCGCCGACGTACAGCTCAACATCGTTTGCTTCCGCGCCCGACCAAAGGGAATGCGAGAGGAGCATCTCGACCAGCTCAACCGGGAGCTGGGCGAGGTGCTCTTGCGCGACGGGCGCGTCTTCGCCGGGACGACAACATACGAGGGCAAAATCGCGTTCCGACCCGCAATCGTCAACTGGCGAACCCGAGAGCCGGACGTCGACGCCCTGGTCGAAGTGCTGCTCGAGTTGCTCGACCAACGACTTGCCGGCAAGCGGCAGACGTAAGCCGGACGTTCGGCGACGTTCCCGACATGCAGCGCCAGGTCTTCGAGGCCTTCGCCCTGCTGATCGGCCTGGTGATGGGGGATGGTCGGCCGCGGCGGAGCCGTGCTGGCGGTCCCCGCCCTCGTCTACGTGGTCGGACTCGGGGTGCACGAGGCGACGACAGTGAGTCTGGCCGTCGTCGCGGGCGTCGCGGCAACCGGCGCGATCGGGCAGGTCTTTATCGGGTTTCGGACTCACACCTTCCTAGAGATTCGGACGGTGCAACTGGGCACAGGACACGCAACAGGGCTGGCGAAAACCCTTGCCATGAGCACGAACCGGGTCGAGGCCTTCTCCGACGGCGTCTTCGCAATCGCGATCACGCTGCTGGTGCTGCAGATCCACGTTCCCGCGCCCGGATCGGGCGAGCACCTGGCGCGGGCGCTCGCCGCCCAGTGGCCGAGCTACGCCGCCTACGCGATCTCCTTCCTGACGATCGGGATCATCTGGATCAACCACCACGTGATGATCAGGCGGCTGCGGATCGTCGACCACTCAGTCCTCATCTGGAACCTGCTCTTGCTGATGTGCGTCGGGGCGCTGCCGTTCACGACCGCGCTGATGGCCGCCTACCTGAAGGGAAGCCAGGGCGAGGCCCTGGCCGCCGCCGTGTACAGTGGCTCCTTCCTGGTGATGAGCCTGGTCTTTGTCGCGACCAACCACCACATCCTCTTCCGCCGGGCCGAAATGCTTGCCGACGAGGTCGACGAGCGGACCCGGCACCTAACCCTCAAGCGCGGCATCGCAGGAGTCCTGCCCTATCTGGTGGCGACCGTCCTCGCCTTCGTCTCGCCCTATCTCACGTTCGCGGTCTGCGCCGCCGTCGCCGTCTTCTACGCGCTCCCCTTCGCCACCGCCAGCGATTCGCCGAGCGCGGCGGCCGGCTGAGTCGCCCATCCGTCCTCTTCCCCCCTACGATCGGTGGTGGCCGATTCACCGGGGAGTACAGCGCCCCGATTCGCCGGCAGGGATCTCCACGGCGAGCCGGTTTCCCTGGATTCGCTGCTTGCCCGCGGTCGCCCGGTGGCGCTGTTCTTCACCGACCCGGGCTGCGGCGCCTGCGAGTCGGCCCTCGACGCGGTCGCACGGGCGCAGCGAGAGCGCGCGGACGAGTTAACGATTGCCGTGATCAGCAGCGGTAGTATCGATCGCATCGAGGCGAAGGCGGCTCAATTCGGGTTGGAACGGGTCCTCCCCCAGGACAACGAGACGCTCTTCGACGCCTACCGCGTCAACGGAGTCCCCGGCATCGTCGAGATCGACGAGGAGGGGTCTCTATCGACGCCCGCCGCGCTCGGCCCCGACGCCGTCCGTGACGTGGTTCTCGGCGACGCCCGAGAGCTCCGGCCTGAGTCCGCGGGGCTGGCAGCCCGGTGAGCCGGACGCAAGGCCCACCGGCGCAAACGGCGGCGATCGCGGCCGCGATCGGGCCCTTCCGCACGCGTTTGGCCGAAGACTCTGGTGACTTCACCCTCGCTCTGCTCGCGCTCGCGAAAGCCAACGCTGCGGGCCTTGGCTCGTTCAATGTGCCCTCGCCCCAGGACGCGGTGGCGCTGCA
>DATAIY010000211.1:0-1930 GCA_036262475.1 Solirubrobacterales bacterium | reverse complement strand
GCCGAAGCCTGCGGCTGAGCCGAAGCCTGAGCCGCCGGCGCCTGCCGCGCCCGCCCCGGCCGCCGCCGAGCCTCAGTCCGAGTCTTCGCCGCGTCCTCGCCGTCGCCGCCGTCGTCGCCGGTTTGGACGACGCAAGGATGGGGTGACGATCCAGGACCTGCTGCTGCCGCCGTCGGCCGGGCGCCAGGCGATTCTCTGTGCGGAGACGCGCGAGGGCTGCACCGCGCTGCTGCGCGGCGTCGCCGCCGACCTCGCCGCCGACTCCAAGGGTCCTGACCCCATCGTCCTGCTGATCGACCCAGGCCCGGAGGAGCTGGCCGACTGGAAGCGCGAGGCGCCGCAGGCGGAGATCGTCGCCGCCGGCCAGCCCCGCCACGCCAACGACGCCCTCGCCCAGGCCGCCGCTCGGGCCGGCGGTGGCGACGACGTGATGCTCCTGGTCGACTCGCTGACCCGCCTGGCCGAGGCCTACGGCGATGCCGACTCGGCGAAGGAGTTCTTCGACGCCGGCCGCGTCCAGGGATCCACCGGCGGCGGTTCGCTGACGGTCGTGGTCGCGCTCGAGCGCCCCGCGCAGAGCTAGCTGAGGTTCCAGGCGACGCGCGGCGGCGGCTATCGCCGGTAGGCGATGCGGCGCCAGGAAGGCTCTTTGGAGAGCTCGATCAGCTCTGAGCTGCGGTCGGGCTGGACGTAGCCGAAGCTCTGGGTGCGCTCGTCGAAGACGACGTCGAGCTCACCCTCCTTGACCCTCTGGTCGAGCCAGGCGCCGCGGAAGACCAGGCGCCGGATCCAGTGGACGAGGCTGCGGTTGGCGGGGCCGACCAGGTCCTCCCAGTTCTCGTTGATGTGCTCGCCGAGGCGGGAGCTGGGCTCGGCGATCTCGCCGCTCACCGCGAGGTCGAGGAGGTCGTCCAACTCGTCTTGGCAGAGGCCCTGGGCGACGAAGGCGAGCTTGACCGCGGCCTGCTCGACCCGCTGTCCGAAGTCCTCCTCGTTGAAGGCGAAGCGGAGCTCCCCGTACTCGAGCACGTAGTCGGAGCCAGACTCGTAATTCCCTCTTCGGGTCGTCTTCTTATCCATGTGAGTTGAAGCCTGAAGCCGATCCATTCCGCAAGCCCCGCGGAACAGATCCATGATCTTGCCGATCATCGTAGTCCCGTGCCTGCCCGGGGTGGTGACTGAACGTGGGGTTGCACTTCGAGCGGCCGGGGAGGACCGAATAGCCTCGTGGCGACGACCGAGATGATCGACCTCCACTGCCACATCCTTCCTGGCCTCGACGACGGCGCCCGCGACATCGACGACAGCGTCGCGATGGCCCGCGTGGCCGCTGCCGACGGCATCGAGGCCGTCTGCGCCACGCCTCACATCCGCCACGACCACGCCGTCCGCGTTGAGGAGATCGCGGGTCGGATCGATGCGCTCAACTCGAGACTGGCGCAGGAGGGCATCGCGGTCGCGATCCTGCCCGGCGGCGAGGTGGCGGAGACGGCGGTCGAGGCCCTCAGCGTGGAGGAGCTGTCCCGGGTTGGCCTCGGTGCCGGCCGCTGGGTGCTGCTCGAGCCCGCCCCCGGGCCGCTCACCGACAGCCTGACCCGCCGCGTCGCCCACCTGGCCGAGCGCGGTTACCGGGCCCTGATCGCCCACCCCGAGCGCCACCTCTCCGCCGATATGTTTGAGCGCCTCGCGGCGCTGGTGGTCGAGGGGGCGCTGATCCAGGCCACCGCCGACTTCTTCCTCCGCGAGGAAACGGCCGACGGCATGCTGGCGATGGCCGAAGCCGGGCTCGTCCACGTCCTCAGCAGCGACGCCCATACCGCGCTCGCCGGCCGCCCGCTCCGCCTCGGCCCCTCGATCGAGCGCCTCCGCGCCGTCGAGATACTCGAGCCGCGGCTGGAGTGGATGGTGCAGACGGCACCGCGGGCGATCG
>DATAIY010000210.1:0-11927 GCA_036262475.1 Solirubrobacterales bacterium | reverse complement strand
GGATTGCGGCGTTCAGCTGCCCCCACGGCGGCAAGGCCAAGACCCTGACCCGCGCACTGGCCGAGGTGCGCACGCCGTTGGTATCGACCGTCGATGCCGACACGCTGCTGATGCCCTCAGCGCTGCGGCGCATCGTCGCCCGCCTCCTCATCTCCCCACCTGACACGGTCGCCGTGGCCGGCGCGGTCTTCGTCCGCAATTCCCGCAACAACTTCATCACCCGTGCCCAGGAGTGGGACTACTTCCTCGGCATCGCCTCGGTCAAGCGCCAGCAGGGCCTCTTCCAGGGAACGATGGTCGCCCAGGGGGCCTTCAGCGTCTACCGGGCCGCGGCGCTTGAATCCGTCGGCGGCTGGCCCGACAAGATTGGCGAGGACATCGTCCTCACCTGGGCGATGATGCGCGAGGGCGGCCGAGTGGGGTACGAGCGGACCGCGATCGCGTTCACCGGCGCCCCGGAAGACCTGAAGAGCTTCGCCCGCCAGCGGCGGCGCTGGGCACGCGGAATGATCGAGGGCCTGCGCGAGCACGGGGCGGCGCTTTTGGCTGAGGGTCGTTCGAACATCCACGCCGTACTCGTCAACTTCGTCTTCCCCTACATCGACGTGGTCTACTCGGTCGCCTTCCCGATCGGGATCGTGCTGGCGCTGTTCGGCAACTTCGCGATCGTCGGGCCGATGACCCTGGCTGTACTGCCGTTGAACCTGCTGCTCGCGGGAATCATGTTCCACTTCAGCCGCAAGTCATTTGAGGAGGTCGGGTTGAAGGTTCGCCAGAACCGTCTCGGCTACCTCGGCTACCTGCTCACCTATCAGCTCTTCATGTCGCCGGTCTCGGTCGCCGGTTACGTGCAGGAGCTGTTCGGCGCGGCCCGGCGCTGGTGAGTGGTCCGGGCGAGAGATCCTTGTCGCCTCCGCATGCGTGCGCCAAAGTGCAAGGCGAGTATTCGACGAACCGGCGACTCCAAGTCGTGGCTGCTCGCCCCGCGCGCCGACTGCGATCTCCTCTCGCCTCAGCGTTCCTTCAGCACCGAGTACCAGACCGCTCTGCCACCCCGACCAGATCGTCGCCGGTGCGTGCGAGGCGGCGGTAGAGCTCGCGACGGGCGGTGACCTCACGAAGGTTCTGATCGTCGACCAGAGCGGACATTGCGACCCGATAGGTGTGCTCGAGATGACGCTGGTCCTTGACGGCGAGCTCGGCGACGGCGGTCGCGACGGCGCGGTCGTTCCGCGTCATCATCGCGAAGATCTCTGCGAGCCGCCTGGTGCTGTCGGCAAGCTCGGCAGCCATCTCGGCCATCGCGCCGTCGGGTGCGGTTTGCATCGCTTCAGCCTCGCCGACGATGTTCTTGGCACTGTTCAGGATCTCGTCGAGCCCGCGGGAGAGCTCGAAGATGTCCTCCGGCTCGAGCGGCGTCGAGAACGCCTCCACCCCCGGGTTGCCCGCCTTCAAGAAGGCTTCAGCCGGTGGCGGAGATGAACCCGTGCTGTTCAGCGCCGAGACTCGAATCCGCGCTTGGTCCGGCCTGCGCCTGCTCAGCTCGAAGTGGAAGCGTCGGGTCTCTGGCTCGAGGATCCCTTGACTTGTCTCGCCAGATACCATCGTCGTCGCATTCCTACAAGACGCCGGCCGGGCAAATCGCCAACATGGCCGCCATGAAAACCGACGTAGCCCACAGAAAAATCGAGGACATCCAAGCCCTCACCGGCATGCTCGACGGCATTTCGATGCATCGGGTTGCCGCCGACATGGGAGTCTCCGCCTTTGGCATCTCCATTGTCGAGATGGATCCCGGAGCCGACGAGTACCCCGAGCACGATCACTCAGAGGACGGGATCGGCGGCAAGATGTTCGCCAAGCGCCCCGAGCAGTTGGGCCAAGAAGAGGTATATGTCGCCCTGGGTGGTTCGGGAACGCTCGAAGCCGACGGCACGAGCTACCCGATCGATCCCGACCACATCACCCGGGTCGGGCCCGAGGTCAAGCGGAAGATCGTCGCCGGCCCCGATGGCCTCCGCCTGCTCGCAGTGGGTGCCGTCGCCGGCCAGCCCCACGACTCAGGGGGCACCCTCTAGCCCTCTTCCGGGCGAGGCGCCGGGCAAGGCCGTCGCGGTTCCCAGGCGTGGTTCTTAAGCACGTTGTTGATCCGGGCCTCCTTGGAGGCTGGAGGTGTCGAAGCCACCAGCACCAAGGAGAAGACCCGGATCAACAGCGAGAATCAGAGCACCTCGCTGGATGGCATCTCGCCCTCGCTCCGCGACGCGGCTGCCGAGCGGCGAGATCGTGCAGCCGCGGAGCGTGACCTCGGGGCCGCGGTCCGCGACCGACCATCGGCCAGCTTCCACTCGCGCGGCGCCCACAAACGTCGGGGTGAGTGGACTCCGCAAGGTCAATGATCGCTGGCTCGTGGGGCACACGCAGCAGGCCAGTAGTCAGCGACTTGCTCGATACTTCTTCGACGTTCTGCTCGGCTGGCTCTACGCCGGCTTGGTGATGGCAGCCTGGGGACTGGTGGGAGCGGCGGCGGGCCAGGGAGCGTGGCCATGAGGTTGACCGCGCGCGGGGCCGGCCGGTCCACCAATAGCGCGATCGGCATCGACGCGACCACCGAGGACGGCGTGCTTGAGGTCACGGTCCCGCTCCCCAAGATCGAGGAGAAGAAGACCGTAGAGATCCAGCCGAAGTCGAAGTCGGACTGACGCCAGAGCGGGCTCGGGCTCGCAATCTCGAGCCCGCCCACCTGCTCTTTCTGCGGTCGCGAATCAGGAGGCGCCAATCTCAATCGACTCCAGTGGAATCAGCAGGACCGGCACGGCCGAGCTGCTCAACGTCGCCCGAACGACCGCTGCGTGACCGGACGCCAACTTCTGACTCCATCCCAGCGCAATCAGGTCGGCTTCCGTCTCGCGCGCAACGCCCACCACGTCCTCCGCCACCCCGACCCGTAGCTCGACCTTGACTTCCCGTGCCGGGACTGGGCAGTGGCGGGCCAGGAACTCCTCCACCCATGCCGCCCCCTCGTGGTGGAGCTGATCGCTGAATGCGTGCAGGGACGCCTCGGCACGGACGTGCAAGACGACCACCTCGATTCCCGAGGTGCGCGCCAGCTCGATCGTTCTCGACACGGCGGCGTCGCTCTCGGGCGAGCCATTCAGGGGAACGAGAATCCTTCCTATGCGCCTGGGCTCGCGGGCATCGGGAGGCACCACCACCAGCGGCTTCGAGACTGAGGTGATCAGCCGCATCGCGGTGTGCCCGATCGGGCGACGCCCGGCGGGCGTTCCGCGCGCCCCGATCACCAGGGCTGCAACCTCGGGCTCCCGTAGCCGCGACTCGAGGATCTCCAGCAGCGAACCGGACTCGACCCGAAGCAGGACACCGCTTGCCTTCGCCGCGGCAGTGGCGACCGAGGTCGAGCC
The DNA here is from genome assembly GCA_036262475.1 of Solirubrobacterales bacterium. Taxonomy (GTDB): domain Bacteria; phylum Actinomycetota; class Thermoleophilia; order Solirubrobacterales; family 70-9; genus VAYN01. Next base: position 8,505 of record DATAIY010000210.1, on the reverse strand, counting down.
TTCGCGCACATGCACGGCCTCCACCGGCGAACCGAAGAGCGGCTTGATTGCCTTCGCCGTTTCCAGCACGGGCTTCGCCGCCGCACTGTTGTCGATCGCTGCGAGAACCCCGGTCATGCGCGCACCGCCTCCTGTTTCGCACCGGCACCAAGCAGCGCGCCATCGGGCCCCACCATCAGCGGCTCACCGTCCCCCAATCTCATCGTTATCGGCGCCTCGGGAACCACCTTGACGCCGTCGTGGCCGATCTCCAAGCGGAGCCGTGTACCGCGGAACCGCAACCGCAGATCCAGTCCTTTCCAGTGCGGCGGCAGATGAGGATCAACCCGCAGCGTCTCGCCGGCCGGGCGCAGGCCGGCGAAGCCGAGCGCGAGTGCCTGCCAGACGCTGCCCATCGCCGCCAGGTGAAGGCCTCCCGCCGTCGTCTCGGAGATGTCGTCGAGATCGATGCGGGCGGTGAGGCTCAACGCCTTGCAGGCGGCGTCGTGGCGGCCGGCGCGGGCGAGCAGCGCCGCGTGGATCCCCGGCGAGAGCGAGCTGGCATGGGCGGTGCGCGGCTCGTAGAAGTCGAGGTTCGCGTCAAGGGAGGAGGGCTCAACCTGATCCGGCACGAGGTGGTGCAGCATCAACACATCTGCCTGCTTGATCACCTGCGCGGACTCGACTCGCGAGCGCCCGAGCAGCAGGTCGGCGGCGATCGGGCGGCGCGGTGCCAACTCTGCGATCACCAGCGGCTCGAGTTGGGCGAAGCCGGCGAACTGCTCGTAAACGCCGCTTGCGGGGTCATAGCCGTCGACGATCGAACTCGCGATCGCGAGCCATTCCTCACGCTCGGCGTTGCTCGCCTCTCCGCGCCCCTGCGCGGGGAGGTTCGCGGCGAAACGCAGGTTCCAGCGGGCCATCACGTTGGTGAACGCGTTGTCATCGACGTGGGGGTGGTACTCGTCGGGCCCCATCACGTCCCTGATATGCGCTCGCCCGTCAGCATCTCGCTCGGCGCGGGAGGCCCAGTAGCGCGCGGTTTCGACGACCAGGCGGCCTCCGGCCCCGGTGAGGAACTCGGTATCGCCGCTCCACTCGAAATAGCAGTGCACACCCCAGGCCACGTCGGCCACGATGTGCTCCTCGAGCTCGCCGGTGAAGATCGGGACCCGCTCGCCCGCCCGGCTGAAGGCCGAACCGGGGGTGACGTCCTCGCCGCTTGCCGCGGACTCCCAGGGAAACCGAGCGCCGCTTCTACCCGCCCGGCGAGCCATCTCCCGGGCGGCCGGCAGGCGCTTGATCCGGTACTCGAGCATCGCGCGGGCGGCCTCAGGGTGCGTGGCGGCGAGAAAGGGAAGCACGAAGGCACAGGCGTCCCAGAAGACATGACCGCGGTAGCCCGTTCCGCTCAGGCCGCGAGCCCCGACCGCCGCCTCAGATCCCTCCCCGACCGACGCCATGAGATGAAAGAGGGCGAATCGGACTCCCAATTGGAGCTCATCGTCGCCATCGATGCGCACATCGGCCCCCTCCCAGCGCCTCGCCCACGCCGCGCGGTGCTCGCCGAGCAGGCGCTCATAGCCGGCTTCCTCGCTCTCTCGGAGGCGAGCGATCGCCTCTTCGGGCTGAGGCTGGCGCTCACCGCTTGCGCAGTAGGCGCAGGTTCGCTCCAGCGATGTCGATCCCTCTGGTCCGCCCACGGACTCAGAAGCCGCGACGGACACACCGCCGCGCGCCACTCGTCCCTGCATCCAGATGCGCCCGCCGTCGGTTCCCCGGCGCCAGTCCTGATCGCTGGGCGAGGTGAGGACATCCCCTCCCTCGAGCAGCTCCCGGGGGCCGGCCGCGCGCAACGACGTCGTGCCGGGCCGTGCCAGGGAGGAGAAGAGCATCGCCTCGACCCGTCCCGGCTCGGGGGCGAGCTGGTAGCGCAGGAGTCCCGTATGGAGGTCAAGTCTGCGATCGACCGGGCTGTCGCCGATCTCGAACGGCAGGCTGGTCCAGACCGGGCAGCGGGCGAGCTCGGTGTCTGGTCCCGCACCCCTGTAGACGTCGCCTGAGAGCACCAGCGGCGTCGCGGCCGGATGCCGGCCAAGCGGCGTGCCCGAGGTTCCGATCCGGCCGTCTGCCAGGGTCAGCAGCGACTCGTGCACGCGCTCCAGGGTGCGATCGACGCCGGCTATGCCGATCGTCCAGGAGGGGTCCTCATCGAGCTCCGGCACGGCGCGCTCGCGCCGGCGCTCAACCTGGGCGGCGAGCAGGTCCACGAAGGAGCCGGGACCGCCACCCAGAAACCTCACCCCTTTGGGCACACCCGCCGGCTCGACGCCGACTGAGACGGCGCTCGCTCGCTCGGCCGCCGCGGTTGACAGCAACCTGGAGTCGCTCCCCGGAACCCCTCCCAGCGCTCCCATCTCGTCTCCTGCGATGAGAACGAGGCCGGGGCCGATTCCGCGCCGCCACAGCTCGGCGAAGAACCAGCCGGCGGAGTCCGACTTATCGGTGAGACCGATCTCGACGTGCTTGGCGTCGCTGCTCACACGCCCGCCGCTCAGCCCGACCGCCGTCGCCGCATCCTCGGCAATGCTGACCGCGTCGCGCAGGCTCCCGATCCCGCAGGCGCGCAGTCGGGCCTCGACGGCCTCCAGCAGCTCGTCTATCCGGGCCTTCGGTGGCTCGGCCCACTTCGGCTCGGGAATCAGATCGATCTTGCGCCGGTTGAGGCGCTGCGAGACGATCTTCGCGACGAGTCCCCGCTCCCCGAGTCGCTTCACCGTGAGTTCGGCCGCCGCGTCCAGGGCTGCGTCCTCCTTCGCGGTCGCGGAGCGCCGCTCGAGCAGCTGCACGCCCTCCCGATCGACGCGGTAGACCTCCGAACCGCGATTGAGCAGCAGGTGGAGGGACCCGGGGCCGCCGGGACGGGCGCCGAGCTGGTCGTCGACGTTTCCGATGTGGGTGCCGCTGACCACCGCGATGTGCATCCCGTGCGCACACGCCTGCTCGACCAGCTCTCGCACGCCGGAGGCGTCGGCGCTGCGATCGGGGACCGCGGTGCCGTCCCAGTCGAAGATCGCCGCCTCAAACCTGCGCCGTAGCGCCGAGTCGAATCGGATGGGCTGGTGGATCGCTATAGGGCCATGTTGACGCGGATCGGGCCACTTTGCTCAAGCAGTGAAAAGCCCGTGATGCCACCGTCACGCTCAAACGCGAGGCTCACCTTCGAGCCGGCGACTCGCAGGTCGCGTATCTCGGTCCTCCTCAACCAGCCCGGCAGCGCCGGCTGGTTGACCGCGAGCGTCCCCTCGCCGGCACGGGCGGAGACGCCGAGCATCGCCTGCAACAGCATGAACGGCGTCGCCGCGGCCCAGGCCTGCGGGATGCATGCCACCGGGTAGGCAACCGGGGCGCTCGCCCCGAGGCGATCGAACCCGCAGTAGAGCTCGGGGAGGCGGAAGTCGCGCGCACCGACCGCGACATCGAATAGCGCCGTGGCGATCCGCTCGGTCGCGTCGTGGAAGCCGTAGCGCTTAAGGCCCGCTGCGATCACAGCGTTGTCGTGCGGCCACACCGAACCGTTGTGATAGCTCATCGGGTTGTAGGCGGAGGACTGGCTGGACAGGGTGCGGATGCCCCAGCCAGAGAACATGTCGGGCGCCATCAGGCGCTCGGCGAGCGCCGCCGCGCGCTCCGCGCCGACGATGCCGCAGTACAGGCAATGGCCGGGGTTTGAGGTGACGCTGCGGACCTGGCGCTTGCGCCCGTCGAGGGCGAGGACGAAGGTCCCCTCGTCGGGATCCCAGAAGGCCTCGTTGAACGCGGTGCGCAGATCATCGGCCTGGCCGCGCAGCCTGGCAGCAACTTCTGCCGCTCCGAGGGCCTCATAGACGTCGGCGATGCGCAGCTTCGCGAGGTAGACGTAGCCCTGAACCTCCACGAGGGCGATCGGGCCCTCCGCAAGGGTGCCGTCGGCGTGCATCACCGAGTCCCCGGAGTCCTTCCAGCCCTGGTTGCGAAGGCCCCCCGACGATCGCACCTCGTACTCGACGAAGCCGTCCCCGTCGCGATCGCCGTAGCGATCGATCCACTCAATCGCCGCGTCGAGCGCCGGGCGAAGACGGGTGAGCGTCTCAGTGTCGCCCGTCCAGCGATGGTAGGAGGCGGCGAGCATGATGAAGAGAGGCGTAGCGTCGACGCTTCCGTAGTAGGGCGTGTGCGGGATGATCCCCGCTCCGGCGAGCTCGCCGGAGCGCAGCTCATGAAGGATCTTGCCCGGCTCGGCGTCTCGCCAGGGATCTTCGGAGTGCGCCTGAAGTCGAGCCAGCGCGAGCAGGGTCTGACGTGCGATCTCGGGGTTGAGCATCAGCGTCTGCTGGGCGGTGAGCAGCGAGTCGCGACCGAAGGGAGCCACGTACCAGGGGATCCCGGCCGCGACGATCGCCCCATCGGGCGAGGGAGTCATCAGAGCATGCAGATCTCGCAGCGAGGCCGTGAGGAGCTTGTCGAAGAGCTCGTTGTCGGTTTCGATCTTCGAGCACCCTGCCTCCCACTCGCGCTGGGCGCGTTGCAGACCGGTGATCGTCGTGGTGAGTCGACGACGCGCACCCCGCTTGCCGCCCAGCGACGGCTCGGCGGTCAAGAGGACGGAGCGGGTCTTGGCGGGCTCTAGCGTCACCGGCCAGCTGACATGGGCGCGCTGACCCTCGAAGGCGACCACCTCCGGCTTGGGATCGAACTCGACCACCGTCTCGCGGAACTGCTCGTCCTCCCCGACGTAGGCGAAGAGCAGCCCCCTTGGGGTGCTCTTCGGGGCGAGTGCATGCCCCCTGGCAGCGCGACGGTCAACACCGCGGACCTCGAACACGTCGGCGAAGTCCGCTGCGAGCCAGATCTCGAGTGTGGTGGAAACGGAGTGGCCGGCGAAGTTGCACAGCTCCAGCTGGTGGTAGAGGCGCCCGCCGAGGGCTAGCACCCGCCCCACACCGAGGGTCTGCTGGGGAACGTGGGACCCATGGTCGAGGGTCTGGCGGGAGTTCGTGGCGTTGACCACCGCTTGGTAGCCCGTCTCCGCCTCATAGGAGAGCAGGACCGGTGGCCTGCCTCCGAGCTGCACGCGCAGCTCGGAGAGGTAGCGCGTGTCGTTTGAGTAGAGCCCCTCGCCGGTGACCCGCGCCGGATGAATGTCTCCGTCCGGGCGCGCGCAGAGGAAGATGCCGGCGTCCTTGATCACCAGCAGCTCCTCCCGGGCCTCGGTGCGAATGGCTGGAGCACGCCCCCGCCGAATCGGGGCAGCACGGCCGAGAACCTCGAAGCGCTCGCCACGGGGGCTGACGCGTCGCGCCGCCTGTCGCCGCTGCGCGGCGGATTGAGCCATGGGGTCGAGGTTAGGGCTTCGGGTGGCCGGGTACCCGTGATCGCTGCAGCGGTTGGCGGATCTGCCCGTTTGCCCACAGAGCGCGTGGCGAGAGCCCTACGGAGTGAGGATCCTTCCCCTGGTTCCCACCCTGACCCCGCTGTGGCCGAAATCCTCTCGCGAGAGGCGGGCGATCAGCCTCGCCCCCTGGCCTCGCCGATCGGGCACCGGCCGGCCCTGATCGACGAGGCGCACCGAGGCAATCCGCCCGGCGCGGAAGCGGCCGTGGGCACCGAGGCTCACGTGCAGCACCGCCGAGGCGCCGAGCGGGCCCTCGATCGCGAAGTTGTGAAAGCCGGAGAAGTTGCCGAGGCTGTAGGCGATCAGGCGATGGCGGTAGATCTGCATGCCGCGCAGGACGTGCGGGCCCGAGCCGAGGATCAGATCCGCCCCGGCCCGGATCGCCATCTGGGCGAAGCGCTCAGGGTTGCCGCGATCCTCGCCCAGGTAGTGCTCCTCGTGGCCGCTGACGTGCTGGGCGCCGACTCCCTCGGCTCCGGCGTGGATCGAGCAGACGACGATCGCCGCCCGCCTCGCCGCCCGCCGGATCAGTCGCCGCGCCGCCGGCAGGTCGGTCAGCGGCGCCGTGTTGAAGTAGGGCGCGAAGCCGAGCAAGGCGACCTTGGTGGCGGAGATGTCGAGGACGGTTATCTCCCCCGGCCGGCCCGTCTGTGCGATGCCGGCGCGGTGCAGCGCCCTGACCGTGTCTCCTTCGCCGCCAGCGCCGAAATCGTAGAAGTGGTTGTTGGCGTCGTTCATGACCGTGAAGCCGGCGGCGTGCAGGAATCTCGCGTACCGAGGCGGGGTCCGGAAAGCGAAGCAGTCGCTGGAGCCGCCGGCGCACTTGGGCGAGTCGGAGATGTCGGTCAGCGCTCCCTCGAGGTTGCCGAAGACAATGCCGCCCTTCAACTGCCCGGAGACGCGGTCGAGGTAGGCGCCGGGCTGCGACGGGAGCTCGGGCGTGTTGCCGAGCATGGTGTCGCCAACCGCGGCGATCGAGATCCCCGTGTCGCGCTTCGGAGCTGGCGACTCGGCTGCCCGATGGGAAGCTGACTTTACCTCCGCTTGCGCGGGCGGGCGAAATATCGCGCCGAGAAGCCCGGCCAAGAGGATCACGGCGAGCGCTACCGCGGCTCTGGCGATCAAGCTCCTTCTCATTGCGCGCCGCTCATAGACGCCGCTCGGTCTCCTCGTCGGCGCTGCCGCCGTAATAGCGATCCAGCACCCGCCCGAAGGTCGGCTCCTCGGGTGCGGCGCGGGCGAACAGGGTCATCGAGGAGCGAAGCTTGATCGCGTCAACATCGCCGAGGATCTCGCGTGCCGATCTTCCGCGGAGCCCGAGAAGCACACGGACGCACTCGCCCAGGCGCGGGCCGAGGACGGGGTGCTCGAGGTAGGCCCTCGCCTCGGCGATCGAGTCGATCGCGTAGGTCTGTGCCATCGCGCTGTGGCCGAGCCCAGCGACTTGGGGAAAGATGAACCACATCCAGTGACTCGCCTTGCGCCCGGCCCGCAGCTCGGCCAGCGCGCGCTCGTAGGTACCCGCCTCCTCCTGGGCTTCGACGAAGCGCTGCAACCGGTAGGGGTCCTCAGTCATCGGGTCCGCCCTCGTGGCGGAAACCGCACGAAGGCGAATCGGCCCTCTGGCTGTGTCGAGGTCGACGGGCTCACCGCGCGAGCCGCGTCCGAGCGGCAGATTGTCTTACCGGGATCGCGCCGAGCGAGCAGGTCGAGGATCCTCCGCCCCCCCCCGCCGCGTTGTCCGATTTGTCGGCCATCGATTCAGCCTACGCGCGAACCCAGCTTCCAAGGCCGAGAGCCGTTGGCGTCGCGCGAGGGCGGGGAGCGCCAACGGGATGTAGTTTGGGAGCAGGGCGAGGCCATCCTTGCCGCTGCCGACTAAGCGCAGACGTCGTCTGGAGGTGAGGATGGCGGCGCCGAGCGCCCCCTCGACCAACCGCCAACCGGAGGGACCATGGAGAACCACGCCGTCGCTGAAGACCTAACCGGCAAGATCGCCGCGATAACCGGTGCAGGATCGGGAATCGGGCGCGCGACCGCTCTGCTGCTCGCCCGCCATGGCGCAAAGATCCACGTCGCCGACGTCAACGGCGAGTCAGCCGAAGCCGTCGCGGGCGAGATCGAGGCGGCAGGGGGCAGTGCCGTCGCGCATACGCTTGACGTCTCTGAGTCTGCGGCGGTCGACGCGTTCGCCGAGGCCGTCTTTGCGGCTGACGGACGCGTCGACATCCTGCACAACAACGCAGGCATCGGCCATGCCGGGAACATCGAGGCGACGATGGTCGAGGACTGGCAGCGGGTCATCAACGTCAACCTTCTCGGCGTCGCTTACGGGATGCAGGCGTTTGCGCCGCGGATGCTGGAGCAGGGAAGCCCCGCCTCGATCATCAACACAGCCTCGATGCTCGGCATCATCCCCGGAGCCAAGATCGCGCCCTACTGCGCGTCGAAGTACGGCGTCGTCGGTCTCAGCGAGTCACTGAACGCCGAGTTGGCGCCACGTGGCATCCGCGTGAGCGCGATCTGCCCGGGCATCATCAACACCCCCATCGTCGCCGCAGCAACAATGCGCGGAGAGACTGCGGCGCTCCAGGGCAAGGCGGTCAGCTACTACGCCAAGCGCGGAGCCTCCCCGGATGAGGTCGCCGAGGCCGTCCTGCAAACGATCAAGCGACCCCGGCTCATCGTGCCCGTACCCCGCCGGCAGGTGAGCGTCCCTTACTTCCTGCACCGTCTCTCGCCGCGCCTCCTTCAGCCGATCGCGCGCAACATGGAGCGGTTGCTAAGCCGCGGGTGAGGCGGATGACGCTCGCACTCGACCCGTAGGGCACCTTCCACAGGCGGACCCCATCTGGCGCCCACTGTGGGCGAGGCCCAGCGCGAGGTGGAGTTTCGGCCTAGCCAAGTCTCCACCCTCCCCGGTTGCCGCGGTGCCCTTGCGCTCGCAGCCGTGAATCGAATCCACACCGGCACCGCCGCGACAGTGGCCGAAGCCGGCGCCGCCTCGCAGGCTATCGGCGCCGCGGCTGCCCTTGAGCACGTCGTTGCCGGCACCGCCCTTGAGCAGGTCCGGGCCGCCACGACCGAGGAGG
>DATAIY010000209.1:0-4571 GCA_036262475.1 Solirubrobacterales bacterium | reverse complement strand
GGGATAGGTGCGGCCCAGCTCGACGCCGACCGCGACGAGCGTGGCGGGTGGCGCTTGCCAGGGGTGGTGAATCCATGCGCTGGGCAGCCGCGCCAGCTCGGGCACCCAGCAGCGAACGTAGTTGCCGTCGGGGTCGAACTTCTCGCCCTGGCTGACCGGGTTGAAGATGCGGAAGAAGGGCTGGGCGTCGGCGCCGGAACCCGCCACCCACTGCCAGTTGCCGGCGTTGTTGGCGATGTCGCCGTCGCAGAGCAGGTCCCAGAAATGGGCTGCGCCCGCTCGCCAGTCGATATAGAGGTCCTTGGTGAGGAAGGAGGCGACGGTCATCCGCGCCCGGTTGTGCATGAAGCCCTCGGCGGCGAGCTGACGCATCGCGGCGTCGACCACGGGATAGCCGGTGAGGCCCTCGCGCCAGGCCTCCAGCGCCAGCGTCGAGCGTGACCAGCGGTCACCGCGCGGCCGGTAGTCGCGGCGGGGAAGCCCGGGGTTGGCCGCCAGCACCTGGTGGTGGAAATCGCGCCAGCAGAGCTGGCGGACGAAGGGCTCGCCACCGCGCCGCTCGCGCGCCTCTCGCAGCAGCTCCAGCGGCGAGATGCAGCCGAAGCGGAGGTGGGCGCCTAGCCGCGAGGTCCCGTCGCCAGGGAGGTCGTCGTGGCGCTGGTCGTATTCGCCCAGGTGCTCGCGGAGGAAGGTGCGCATCAGCCGTCGGCCCTCCGCCTCGCCCCCCTTTGCCCGCCCCCGGGAGGGGCTGCCGTTCGTGAGCTTGCCCAATGCCGGCGACCGACCAGCGGCAAGGCGGCCGGGCACCGCAAGCCGCCGCGGCGCCCCGTGCCCCTGCCGCAGCGGCAGCTCGCTCCAGGCGCGGTGGTAGGGGGTGAAGACCTTGAAGTGATCGCCCCCGGCCGGGGTCACCGCGCCGGGCGGGACGATCGTCGTCCCGGGATGGGTGTGAAAGGCGATCCGCTCCGCCGCACAGGCAGCGGCCAGCCGCCGTTCCCGCGCCTTCGCGTAGGCGCTCCAGTCGGCACTGACGTGCAGCTCGCCGGCGCCGCACGCGCGCGCCAGCGCGATCGCCTCCTTGACCGGGTCGCCGCGGCGCACGAAGAGTCGCCCCCCGGCGCCGCGCAGGCCATCGTCGAGGTCGTGCAGCGCCTCGAGCATGAAGGCGACCCGGTTTGGCGCCGCGAAGCGCGAGCCGAGCAGGCGCTCGTCGAGCACGAACAGCGGCACCGTTCGCTCCGCACGCGTGGCCGCGGCGAGCGCCGGGTTGTCGTGAACCCGGAGGTCGCGATTGAAGAGGACGACGGCGGCCTTCACTTCGCTTATGGTGACCAGATGGTGGACCGGCCGTAAGGAAGGGACGAGGCCGGGGACGAACGGCTCGATCGCAACCTCGGTGAGTTGCTGCAGGAGCTGCGCGTCGCCCTCCCCGGCGTCCAGGTTCTCTTCGCCTTTCTGCTGGCGGTACCGTTGCAGCAGAACTTCACCAAATCACGCCCTTGGAGAAGAGGGTCTACTTCGCGACCCTGCTCTGCACCGCGATCTCGGCGGTGATGCGGATCGCGCCCTCGGCCTACCACCGGCTCACCTTCCACTTCCAGCAGAAGCGCCGACTCGTCCTTCTCGCCAACCGCTTCGCGATCGCCGGACTCGCCTTTCTGGCGCTGGCGATGACCGGGGCGATCAGGCTGATCACCGACATCCTCTTTGGCACCGCAATGACGGTGATCATGAGCGCCGCCGCCTTCGCGATGTTCCTCGCCTTCTGGTTGCTGCTGCCGCTGCGGCGGCGCTTCAGGTACCTCGGAGAGGGCCTGCCGCAAGTCGATCTGCTCTCAGACCGCTGAGCTGATCCTCGAGGTCGCTGAGGAAGGGAAGGTCGGGGTAGACGGCACCGAGCAGGCGGGCGTCAGCCTCCCAGACCGCGACCTTGACGTTCAGCGGCGCCTTCAGCTCGTCGCCGACCGCCTCGCCCTGCTCGGCGTAGACGCGGCGAAGGGCGCGGATGTTGGCGAGCTTGTCGGCGGCGTAGATCAGCAGCGCCTCGCGACCGGCGGCCTCCACGTCGGCCCGATGGACTTCCTTGCGCCGCTCGTAGGACTCGATCTCTTCGGCGTCGGTCAGCGCCGAGACGAGGTCGGCGACCGGGTCGCCGAACTGCTCCCGCAGCTGCTCGATTTCGATCTCGCTCTCCTCGACGACGTCATGCAGGAGCGCCGCCGCCAGGACTGTGTCGGAGCAGCCGTGCTTGGCGAGCTGCTCGGCGACCGTCAGCGGGTGTTCGATGTAGGGCCGCCCGCCGCTGCCGTTGCGGATCCGGCCCGCGTGCGCAATCTGGGCCGTCTCGAACGCTTCGCCCACCAGCGGCGAGCGCTCGGCGGCAGCCTCGATCCGAGTGGTCGACGGCACGGGTAGGAGGGTAGCGCTCAGGCGGTCGCGGCCGCGACCGGGCTCGGCGCTCGCGGAGGCAACTCGTACTCGACCCGCTCGGCGCCGATCTCGATCGCGCCCTCTTTGCCGCCAAGCGCCGACCAGTCCAGCCGTGCTTCGGCGCCGAGCCCGTCGAGGAAATCGTCGGAGTGCATCGGGTCGTGGTGGTGGAGGACTGTTCGCTCGGCTCCGGTGCGGCGGGCGAAGGACAGCGAGTGGCCCAGGGCCGAATGCCCCCAGCCGAGGTGCTTGGGGTACTCGGCATCGGAGTACTGGCCGTCGTGGATCAGCAGCGAGGTGTTGCGGGCGAGCGCGAAGCCGGAGATCCAATCCTCGTCGAGGCGGTCGAGGTTTGCGCCGAGCGCCGGCTCGTGGTCTGGGATGTAGGTGAGTGAGGAGTCGCCGTCCTCGATCCGGTAGCCGAGCGTCGGCCCGCGGTGGGAGACCGAGGCGGCGCGGATCCGCGCCGGGCCGATCTCCCACTCGGTCTCCGGGCAGTGGCGGAAGGAGACATCACAGGCGAGCTCGCGGACCTCGACCGGCGAGAGCGGGGCGGAGATGTAGCGGGCGATGCGATCTCGCAGCGATGCCTCGGGCGAGGCCGGCCCCCAGATCACGATCTCGGTCTGCGGCCTGAAGGCGGGGGCGAAGAAGACGAGTCCCTGGATGTGATCGAGGTGGAGGTGGGTGAGGAGGATGTGCAGCCGCGCCGGCTCATCGGCGAGGGCCAGCCCGAGGCTGCGGATGCCGCTGCCGGCGTCGAGGGCCAGCAGCGATCCGTCGGAGAGGGTGACCCCGACGCAGGAGGTGTTGCCGCCGTAGCGGATCGTCTCCGGCCCGGGGGCGGGGATCGAACCTCGGGTTCCCCAGAGTTTGACCTTCATCCCGGCCCTGCCCCGTTGCTGCGATGCATCTGCGTCGGCCAGAAGACGGCGATCGCCCCCCGGGAGCCGTGGGCGGTGAGGATCGGGAAGGCGGAGGCCTCGACCGAGTGGCTGGCGCCGTCGGTCGAGCGGATCGCGAACTCGGCATGGGCGGGGCGGCCGTTGCGGACCGCTTTCACCAGCGGCAGCTCGTCGTAGGCGATCGGCGCGCCGCTGGCGTCGAAGGGCCCGAACAGCGACCCCCACTCCTCCGGCCCGACCGTCCCCAGCTCCTCGAAGCGTTTGCCGAGCAGCATGCCCGCGGCCTCGTTGTAGAAGACCAGGACGCCGCCCTCGTCGACCAGGAACGCCGGGGTCGAGAGCGCCGACATCAGGTTGCGGGCAAGGATCAACTCGAGCGGCTTCTGCGTCACAATTGACACTTTAGTTCGTCGAGTTGGAAGCGAGCGCTTATCTAGCCGGAATTGCCCTGCAGAAGCCAGATTCGCCAGCCTCCTTCTCGGGGATACCCGGCTGAGTGACATCCATCACCCGGGTGCGGCGGAGCAGCTATTTGGCCGGGATGACGATCGGCGCGCAGGGTTCGGCCGGTTTGTTGCGGTCGGCCGTGTTCTGGACCGGTTCACCTTCGATGTCCTTGAGGTTGACGGTCAGCGCGGTCTTGGCCACCGATACCTCGGCGTAGCTGAACTGGTCGAGGCCTGAGCACTGCATCCCGACCCCGGTCGGGGGCTGGGCGTTGAAGAAGAAGGCGCGGATCGAGCCGGCGGCGGTCGGGCCGCCGACGGTTCCGTTGATCTCACCGGCGTAGGTCTTGGTGGCGACCGGGCCGGTGGTCACCTCGGTGATGCCGGTGTTGACCGGCCCGCCCCCTTCCAGGGTTTGCAGCCGCGCGTCGTTGACCATGTTGGCGTGGACATCGGTGGTGAGGAAGACGACGTTTTTGACGTTTTCCTTGAGGAAGGTGAGGAGTTGGGTGCGTTCCGCCGCGTAGCCCTCCCAGCGGTCGTAGGGCAGGGCGTAGAACTGCTGGATCGGGACCTCGTTCATCACCACCTTGAAGGTCGCGGTCGAGCTCTTGATCGCGTTCTCGAAGACTTCGCGCTGGTGCTGGCCGAGCATGGTCCGGCTGGGGTCGTTGATCGCGGCGACGCAGGCCGGTGGCGCCGGATTGGCGAGCGAAGGCGCGATCACCGAGAAGAGCCCTCGGCTCGCGGTCGGCGCGGTCGGCGCGAGGTCGGGCGAGCCGCTGCCGGG
>DATAIY010000208.1:0-2623 GCA_036262475.1 Solirubrobacterales bacterium | reverse complement strand
GCGGTTTATGCCTGGTTTCATTGCTCTTTCCAAGCGCTTACGGGGTTAGCTGTCGGGCTCGCGCTGAAAGAGCTGCGCTACGCGGCTGATGCCGGCGATTCGCCCCAACTAATTGGGTCCCCCGCTCCCCGCGATATGTAGGCGGAGATTCAGCGGAAGTTGGCATCAGATTAGCAAATGCTAAGACAGGAGAAATCGAGTCCCCTGTCGAAGGCGTTGTGCATATCTACGAATCGGCGCCGCCGCGCCGTTCGTAGAGCTCTGCATGAAGGCGACCACGGACATGGGAAAGGCCCCCTTTCGAGGGCCTTTCCGTTAGCGGGCCGATAAGCCGGATCCTGTCGTGAGCGGACATCTATCTCACCGGGACCGGAGCCCCGGAGGGGTCGCCGAAGCGACCCTGCGACCCACCTGGACCTCGCCGAGCCGGGTCGACGGTCCTGCTTGGCCTTGCACCGGGCGGGGTTTGCCTGGCCGCCGCGTCACCGCGACGCCGGTGCGCTCTTACCGCACCATTTCACCTTTGCCTGTACGCGACTCACGTGTGGCCGCGCCATCGGCCGTATGTTTCTGTGGCACTTTCCCGCGGGTTTCCCCGGGTGGGAGTTACCCACCGCCTTGCCCTGTGGTGTCCGGACTTTCCTCGAGGGGTTTTCTCTCCCCCCGCGTCCGCTTGGCCCGCCCGTCGATGGTAGCTCCCGGAACCCGAATCGGCCAGGTTGGAGCGGGATATGGTGGCGAGAATGCGGACCGCGGTCATAACCGGAGCGGGCGGAGGACTCGGTCGGGCGATCGCGACCGAGCTCGCCGGTCGCGGCTACGCGGTCGCGGTCAGCGACGTCGACGCGGCGGCGGCGGACCGGACGGCGGAATTGATCGGCAGCGCCGCGCAGTCGTCGGTGCTGGACGTGCGCGACGAGGTGGCATGCCGCTCGCTCGCCGCCGCTGCGGTCGCCCAGCACGGCTCGCTCGACCTCTGGGTCAACAATGCCGGCGTGCTCTTCACCGGACTCGCCTGGGAGCAGGACGAGTCGACGCGGGCGTCGATGCTGGCGATCAACGCCGTCGGCACGATCAACGGCACCGTCGCCGCCCTGGAGCGGATGATCCTGACCGGGAGCGGCCATGTGATCAACCTGATCTCGCTCGCCGGCATCGTCGCCGCTCCCGGCGAGGTCGCCTACTCGGCGAGCAAGCACGCGGCGATGGCCTTCACCCTGGGCACCCTCTTCGACCTCCGCCGCGCCGGCCACCGGGGGATCGAGCTGTCGGCCGTCTGCCCCGACGGGATCTGGACCCCGATGCTCGAAGACAAGCTCGACGACCCCGACGCCGCCGGCTCCTTCTCCGGCCACCTCCTCACCGCGGAGCGCGTGGCCCGCGATGTGGGCAAGCTCAGCGAGCGCCCGCGGCCGGTCCTCGTCATCCCCCGCTGGCGCGGCCCGCTGCTGCGCACCTTCGACCTCTTCCCCCGCCTCGGCCTGCGCCTGATCCCGCTGGTGATGTGGGACGCGCGGCGGCGACAGCGGCGCTACAAAAGGCTGATCGAAGCCGGCCGCTGGCCCAAGAACGGGGCCTAGATCTTGCGGAAGACTCCGACGACGCGTCCCAGAACGCGGGCCTCGGTGGTGAAGATCGGTTCCATTTCGTCGTTCTCGGGCTGGAGCCGGATGTGGTCGGATTCGCGGAAGATCCGCTTCACCGTCGCCTCCTCACCGATCAGGGCAACGACGATCTCACCGTCGTCGGCTTCCTCGGCCGGGCGCACGACGACGTAGTCGGCTTCGAGGATGCCGGCGTTCTTCATGCTTTCGCCGCGGATCTGGAGGATGTAGTCGCCGTCCTCGCCGCCGATCACGTCGGGGATCTCGAGGTACTCCTCGATGTTCTCCTCGGCGAGAATCGGCTCGCCGGCGGCCACCTGGCCGACCAGCGGCAGACCGTTGCCCGGGCTGATCGTCCGCTTCGCCTTG
This sequence comes from Solirubrobacterales bacterium, assembly GCA_036262475.1. Lineage (GTDB taxonomy): Bacteria > Actinomycetota > Thermoleophilia > Solirubrobacterales > 70-9 > VAYN01. The sequence goes on along the minus strand of DATAIY010000208.1, from coordinate 650 downwards.
TCGATCAGCAACTCGATTGCGCGCGGCTTCGAGGGATCGCGGCGCAGCAGCCCGATCTTCTCCAGGTTTGCCAGGTGCGCGTGGACGGTCGAGGAAGAGTGCAGACCGACCGCTTTGCCGATCTCCCGCACGGTCGGCGGGTAGCCGGTTTTGGCCGCGTACTTGCGGATGAAGTCGAAGATCTCCTTCTGCCTCTTGGTCAGGTCAAGGTCAACCATCGATGGTCTCGTTTCCCTCCGTTAGACGGGTGCGTCTACGTCCGAACACCTGTTCGCAGGCTACCGCCTCGTTCGGATGCGTGCAAGGCGGCGGCTCGCCCCGCCGCCAAACATCTAGAATCGGCGGCCCTCGAGCGGCCGTGGCGGAACTGGTAGACGCGCAAGGTTGAGGGCCTTGTGGGTGGAAACACCCGTGATGGTTCGACTCCATTCGGCCGCACTCGAGAGCCCCCGCTTGTCGGGGGTTTTCGCGTTTTCAAGCCGCCAGGGCGGGACTATGCGTCCCGACTCGTGCGCCAGTCGGTGCGCCAGTCAGCGGTCGGCCGCGTTCATGTATGCGTCCACCAGCTCACGAGCCTGCGCCCAGTGACGCGGGGGTGCGGCGGCCCTGCCGGTGCCAAGTTCAGTAGGCCGACTCAAGCCCGGCGATCA
>DATAIY010000207.1:0-3668 GCA_036262475.1 Solirubrobacterales bacterium | reverse complement strand
CCTCGACGGGAGACCTTGCAATCCATGGTCGCGTGGGCTGCTTCAGCCGCGGCATATCGAACTCGGTGAGCTGAAGCGGATCGGCAAGGAGAGCAATCGGCTGGCGGAGACGGCGATGCCGCTGGAGTTCGATGAGCAGGGGGTGGTCGAGTACGGAGATCCGGCGGTGTGCGACGCGTCTGGTCGGGCGCTCGACGGTCTCCGGAGAAAATGGTGCGGGGAGCTCTGCCGGGGGCGATTCAGACGATCTCGAGTCGCGCGTAGTTAGCCTCCACAACGAAACGCGGACCCGGCCGTGGGACACTCTTGCTCATTTGAGCCTCGTTCTGGCTCGATCTTCCCAGAATCTGTATAGCGACGGCCCAATCTTTCACGTCTTCTTGATGGCGGTGGGTCCAGCATCGGGGGTTACCCCCGATGGCCGAGTTGAAGACACGCGGGCTGCGCAAAACGGTCGGAGTGCCAGGCCTCTTCGCTACCGCCTATGGCAACGTCGGCTCCTCGATCTACTACGCCCTCGGCCTGGTCGCGGCCCACGCATTGGGCCTGACGCCGCTGGTCTTCCTTTTCGCGGGAGGGCTGTTCGCCCTCACCACTAAGACCTATGCCGAGAACTGAGGATGCGCACGCAAAGCGGATGGGCAAGCGCCTTCGCGAGTTGCTGGGTGATGTCCTCTGGAGAGGTTCAAGTCTGAGCCAAGGGGGAGATTCCTCCGATCGATGTGGGGGGGATTGGACGAGACGACCACCGGCCTGGAAAGGGCACTTTCCAGGCCGGTTTCTCAATCAAGTACTCCAAAACGCTCCGTCGATTCCGGTGCCGATGGTCATTTCCGAAGTGAAAAAAGCCGAGCACTGCAGGAAGCTCTACAGCGATCGGTGAAACCCGGAACCGCTTCGGCGCTCGGGCGGTCTCATCCACCCAGAACTAGGCGCTGCACGGGTTGCGCCGTCCTGCTGATGATCGTCGCCGGCCTGATCGCCAGCGCCGCCACCCTGCCCTCGGGGTTCTAGCCGTCCCCGACGCGCCAGGACTAGACGGTGCCGGTCTCCGTCGACTCATCGCGCAAACGCTTCGCCACCGCGGCGGCCGCGGTGGCGATCGAGTCGAGCTCCTCGGCATCCTCCTTGTGGCCGTTGACGTAGCAGCAGAGGGTGCCGTTGACGAGCTCGAAGGCGAACTTCTTCGGGGCCCCGTCGGTCAGCCAGACGATGAAGGTGGGGGAGAAGAGTTGGCGCAGCCAGACGGCGTCCTGCTGTTTGCCGGCGAAGATCTCGTACTTCTCGTCCAGCACCTCGCTCTCCAGCTTGACCCGCTCTTTGGAGCGCCGGAAGACGTCCTCGAACTTCTCCAGGGCGCGGAGGCCGAACTTGCGCTGACAGTAGAGCTCTGGCACGTGCCCGATGCACTCGGGCACCTGAACCAGGCCGAGGGTGTAGTGGTAGTAGTTGGTCTGGCGATTGCCCTCGCTGTCGGTCGTTTCGTCCTCGTAGGTGTAGAGGGCGAGGGTGCCGTCGATGCCGTCGGCGATTGCGCCGGAAAGGGTTCGCTCGGCGTAGCGGTCGTCGCCCTTGCGCAACAGCGGCGTCGCCGCCGGCAGGGGGCTGCGGCCGTCGAGGACGAGGCCGTGCTGCTGGGCGTAGACCTCGAAGAAGGTGTCGGCGGCCTGGGAGTCGGCGATCGCGAAGACGATCGCGACGCCGATCAGCAGGGCGACGACGAAGGCGCCGCCGCCGACCGCCGGCCCGATCAGCGCTCCCAGCGCACCCCCGGCGAGGATCGCGAAGGCCCCGATCAGGATCAGGGTCAGCGGCTTGCGCATCAGCCGCTTGAAGTGGAAGCCGCGGAGATCGTTGGCGTCGTTGACGGCAGTTGCGGGCGTGGCGGCGGCGCTGGCTTGTTCGGGCGGGCTCACGCCGCCAACCTAGCGCGCTGCGGCGGATGCAAATGGGCTTGCAAGGGAAGGGCGTGTTGCAAAGTGGGGGAGAGTGGGGTACTGTGGCGCTCGAGTTGAAGCCCAGGACCGGGGTGGTGAGGTTCCTCCCGCCTCATCACTCCGGTCCCAACTCTTTCCGGCCCTCCCGCTCAGAAAGGAACCACCGAGGTGGCATTTCGGGGTCTCTACGAGCACAGCCTCGACTCCAAGGATCGATTGACGGTTCCGTCGCGGTTTCGCGCCTCCCTCTCCGATGGAGTGGTTCTTTCCAAGGGCTTCGACCCCTGCGTCTGGGTGCACACGACCGCTGAGTTCGAGCAGCTCTCCGACCGCTTCCTCTCGCCGCACAGCCCCTTCGGCCGCGACGCCAGGCAGCTGCGCCGCCGCTTCCACGGCGGCTCCTTCGACGAGAAGCTCGACTCGGCCGGGCGCATCCGCGTCCCCAAACCGCTGATCGAGCACGCCGGGCTGGACGGCAACTGCGTCGTGATCGGCGCCGGCGAGTACCTGGAGATCTGGAACGCCGAGGCCTGGGCAAAGCAGGAGGAGGAGCTTGACGCCGCCGCGCCCGAGATCGCCGAGGGCCTCGCCGCCGCCGGGACTGCGTGACCATGAGACTCAATGCCGAGCGAATCCCAATCTCCCACAGCCGCCAGTACGGGCCGGGCAGCATCCTCCCGATGAGCGACCACCTTCCCGTTCTCGCGCCGGAGCTCGTTTCGCTGCTGGCCCCCGAGCCGGGCCAGACCGCCGTCGATTGCACCTTTGGAGCGGGCGGTCACGCGCGCTGCGTCGCCGAGCTGCTGGGGCCGACCGGGAGGCTGATCGGGATCGACCGCGACCCCGCCGCCGAGGCCCGTTTCGCCAAATTCGCGGTGCAGGCGCCGTGCCGGACTCTCTTCATAAGCGCCGATTTCGCGGCAGGGCTGGGTGCCCTGCGCGGCGAAGGCATTCGCCCAGAGATGATCTACATGGATCTCGGAATGTCTTCGATGCAGGTCGATGCCTGGGAGCGCGGCTTCTCCTACGCCTACGACGCACCGCTCGACATGCGGATGGACACCCGGCAGAAGTTCGACGCCGCCGACCTCGTCAACGAGTGGCCGGAGTCACGGATCGTCCAGGTCCTGCGCCGTTTCGGCGAGGAGCGCTACGCCGGCGGAATCGCCCGCGAGATCGTCCGGCGCCGCCCCCTCAGCACCACCTCCGAGCTCGTCGCCGCGATCAAGGCGGGGATGCCGGCGGCCGCCCGCTTCGGCGGCGGACATCCCGCCAAGCGCAGCTTTCAGGCGATCCGGATCGCCGTCAACGGCGAGCTCGAGTCGCTCGAGCAGGCTCTGCCGCTTGCCTGGAGCTCGCTTGCCGTCGGCGGGCGCCTCGGCGCGATCTCGTTCCACTCGCTCGAGGATCGGCCGGTCAAGCAGTTCCTCGCCGCCAAGGCCCGCGGCTGCGTCTGCCCGCCGGAGCTTCCCGTCTGCGTCTGTGGCCACGAGCCGGAGGCGGAACTGCTCACCCGCCGCGCCGTGGCGCCGAGCCCGGCCGAGGTCGAGGCCAACCCGCGCTCGCGCTCGGCTCACCTGCGGGTCGCGCTGAAGATCGCCGAGGAGTCGCAGCCCGGGGAGGCCGGCTAGTGGCCGTCGCCGCGCCAGCACGGAAGACGCCGCCAGCCCCGGCGCCCTCGCGGACGACCCCGCCGCGCAGGAAAGCTGCGCCGGCCCGTCGCGCTACCGC
>DATAIY010000206.1:0-4477 GCA_036262475.1 Solirubrobacterales bacterium | reverse complement strand
CTCAGCCCGACAGCGCTCCGCTTCCTCAAGCAGTCCTTCAACGCTGACACCGAGCACCTCGCCGGGCTGCAGCACGTCGCCTTCACGGGCCTCGAGCTGTTCGTTGACTCCGACGAGGCGCGCGAGGGCGTGCGAGCGTTCTACGAGAAGCGGCAGCCCGACTTCGCTCCCTACCGCGCCCGGGCGTCGGCCTGATCTGCGGTCATCGCCCAACTTACAGCCGGCGCCCCGCGGGCCGAGGCGAGGAAGGCAACGCCCACGGCAGAGCCATGCTGTCGAGCTGGCACGACGACCCCTGGGTGCGGGGCTCCTACTCCGCGCGCAGCCTCTCATCGCCGCTTCGCGACGACGACCTGGTGCAGCCGATCGGACCGCTGGTCTTCGCCGGCGAGCACACGGCCGGCGAGTGGCACGGGCTGATGGAGGGGGCGCTTCGCAGCGGGCAGCGGGCGGCCGAGCAGGTCCTCTCGTCTGGATAGGCCTCGACGCCGAAGTTGCACTCAGGCCTATGTGCCCGACGAGGGCGGCGGCCAGCAGCCGAGGAGCGCACGAAGACGGGCCGCTGGAGGCGGAGCGGGCCGATGCCGGCAAGAGGAGGAAGCGGTGAGCGCCTTCGCTGGAGCAGTAATCAGGGAGCAAGGGGTGACATTCGCAGTGGCTGCAGTCAAGAGGTCGGCGGTGAATTCCCCAAGGTCCCAAGATCAGGCGATTCGGGAATTCTCCGCTGTGTTTGGCGGTCTCCCGACGGTCCTGATGACCGGGGACAGCCGGGAGTGCCGACCTATTTCGGCCGTCGTGACCTAAACGGTTTCCTGGCTTCCTTCCGATGGAGGCGAATCCGTGGCGGAGCTACACGCTCAGCAATGCCGCCTAGCGAAGGGATGAGCGATGGCTGAATCTCCAACCCACAGGGAGCGAGCAGGAGGGATGGTCAGCTGGATGCAGCAACAAGGCGTGAGCGTGACGCATGCTTCTGGCGGCTTATCCCTCCCCGACCCCTACAAGATCGGGCGCCATGCGAAGTCAATCTCTCGATCATTCCCGCCCAGCGGCCCGTTTTCGATCCACAAGGCTCGGCTACTGCCCTGAGTCGGGTCTGTCCAAGGGCGCGGAAGGGCGGAATCGGGGCGGAGCCCGTGACCCACGGCTGTGGTGGTTCGCGGAAGTGGCCGATACCAGGGGGTTCGGCGATGCCGTTGCGGGTGTCCAACCCGTCCTTCGCCCGGCTGGCGGCCGGTGCGAACAGCTACCCGGTGGCGAGGATATGGAACCGCAGGGGCCGACCAACTGTTGACGGCTTCCTGCCGGGGTCGGTGCGGCAGTTAGTGACAGTCACGCTGAGTCAGCCCGGCGACTAGCCGCCGCTCCCGGATCGATCCGGGCCCTGGGCTACGTTCAGAAGTAGTCATGCCGCCAATTGTTGAAGACCCGGCGTCGCTCGTGGCGGACAGTCTCTTTCGCTACGGACCGCTGCACTTGTGCGGGTGAAGTCGCCGCTCGCCGGTGCGCCGTCGGAAGCGCAGGTCTGGGAAAGCTAGGAGGAGCGAATGGCTGCGAGAAAGCCGGGGTCGCCGTGAACGACGATCTCGCCCGCCCAACCTTTGGAAAGGCGATGACTGGCGTTCCGCAGGCGAGCTCCGACCATCACCATTCCGAATGGCTCCGGCGAGCGGATCGGCATCAGCAGCACCGCGGACCGTGCGAATAGCCCCTGTCTGCGCACGCCGCCTCGCTCGCCGATGAAGTGCGCGTTTCCCCGGCCTTCGGCACCTCCTGCCGAAGGTACGATATCTGCCGTGACCCAGCAGACAGTGACGCTCCACGGCGCGACGGTTGAATGATGCCCAGCCCAGCACGCTCCGCGGCCGCCCCAACCGCATCGGCGATCGAGCGGGCATTGGGGCTGTTCGAGCCGCCTCGTTGCCCTGCGGAAGCACACGTCGAGCACGGCTATCTCGATCTGTTGGGCAAGCGCGACCCCACCGGGGCGCATCCCGGCCAGCGGTTGATGCTGAGTCGCGTGCTGCCGCTGATCTACCAGCGCCTGTGGCGCCCGCTTGGCGGTCGCCTACTGATGGGGGTGACGGGTCCGGGAACGCACCAGGAGCACCGCGTCGCGCTGGACATGCTCTCCATCTCACCCGGCGATCGGGTGCTCGACGTCGCCTGCGGACCGGGAAACTTCACCCGCGACTTCGCACGAGCCGCGGGTGATGGTCTCGTCGTGGGCCTCGATGCCTCGGAGCCCATGCTGGCCGTCGCCGTCCGAGACACCGATCGCGCAAACGTCGCTTACCTTCGCGGGGACGCCTGCGAGCTGCCCTTTCGCGATGGCAGCTTCGACGCGATCTGCTGCTTCGCCGCGCTGTATTTGATCGAGGATCCGATGCGAGCGCTCGACGAGATCGTCCGCGTCCTTGCGCCGGGGGGTCGGGTGGCGTTGCTGACAAGTTGCAACAGGGGCCTTCTGCCTGCCCGCGCGACCGACGCAGTCGTGCGCAGGCTTAGCGGCGTGCGGATCTTCGCGCGCGACGAGTTGACGCAGGCGTTGGCTGATAGCGGCCTAACAGAGGTCGAACAGCGCGTGAGCGGTCTCGCGCAGTTCGTGTCGGGACGGAAGCGAGCGTGAGCGCCTTGCTCCGGGTCAGATGAGCAAGCGGATTGCCGTGATCAGTTGACGACATAGCGGCTTCGCCGACCTTCGGGCCGGAAGTTCCATGTCCGCTATCGCTCGAGGTGCCGTTATGGTCTATTCAGGCGGTGTCCGGAGTGAACAGATCCCCGACCCCGGAGCTCCACGGCTTCTGCGATCGGCGATTCGCCATCTTGAGCGAAGCGTTCGCCGACAACTTCCGAGAGCGGGACGAGCTGGGTGCAGCTCTCTGCGTGACCATCGAGGGTCGGCCGGTAGTCGACATCTGGGCGGGCTGGGCAGACCAGGCTCATGCGCGCCCGTGGGGCAGGGAAACTCTCGTCGACGTCTTCTCGGTGGGGAAGGGCATGGTGGCCCTATCGCTGCTCGTGCTCGTAGAGCGAGGGCAGGTCGACCTCGACGCACCCGTGGCCCGCTACTGGCCCGACTTCGCTGCGCGTGGAAAGGCATCGATCACCGTGCGATCCCTCCTCAGTCATCGAGCCGGGCTACCGGCGATCCGCCGCTCAGTGCCCGAGCACGCTATCTACGATTGGCAGCTGATGACCACGGCTCTTGCCGATCAGGAGCCGTGGTGGAAGCCCGGAGAGAAGCACGGCTATCACGTCAACACCTTCGGATTTCTCATCGGCGAGATTGTGCGCCGGGTCAGTGGGCAGACGATCGGCGACTTCTTTCGCACTGAGATTGCCAATCGACTCGACGCAGACTTCCATTTCGGGCTTGGCGCCGAGGAGGATCCTCGGGTTTCCGAGTTCGTATGGAGCGCCGATAAGTCACGGCCTCGGATCAGCGACTTGGACCCGGACCTTGTCGAAGACGACGCGGAACACGCGCTATTGCTTCGCTGTGCATACCTCAACCCTCCCGGCCTTTCCGGCCTCGGCACCGTCAACACCAGGCGCTGGCGATCGGCTCAGATACCGTCGGCAAACGGGCACGCCAACGCTCGCGCCACAGCGCGGGTGTACAGCGCACTTGCCTGCGGGGGAACTGTGAACGGCGTCCGACTCCTCGCCCCCGACTTGGTTGATGAGGCTACTCGCGAGGCCTCTTCCGGCATCGACTTTGTGCTTCGCCGCCCCACACGTTTCGGTCTTGGCTTTCAGATCACCCAGCAGGAGCGCCCCCTTGGACCGAACCCGCGCAGCTTCGGCCACTTCGGTGCTGGGGGATCGCTTGGGTTCGCTGATCCAATTGCCCGGCTGTCCTTCGGCTACACGCCCAATCGAGCCGGGCCACGCTGGCAAGACCCACGCAACAAGGCGCTCATCGACGCTGTCTATGCATGTCTGTGAGCCCAAGCACCTGCGACCCTGGAAGCGACGATCGAAAAGGGTGGCTGGCGTTTGACTGCACACTGGCGAACCGCGGTCGGATTCTCCGGCGGCGGACCCCCACCCAATAAGCCCGAATTATGTGTCTGGATTGGCCAACCTTACGAGCATTCTGCCGCCGACCGACCGGTTCAGACGGCCGAAACCCGGCGGTCCGGCCGAAAGTCCCGCCCCAGACATTCACGCAAACGGCTCGGCTAAACGGATCTGAGTGATAGCGGGGGCGATAGTTCTGCCAGGCACGAGGGACGAAATCCAGCTAGCGCCGCCGCCCCAACGCATCTCGTTGAGTGTTCTGACCGGCCAAGAGCGCACGAACCGGCTGCTGCTGCTCGTGCAGCTGCATGCCAACCGCCAAGACGACGAGCGCGCCTACACAACCGCGATCCGAGCCTGGCTGCAGGCCAATCACGGTCGCCCGCGCGTCGCTCGCCGCGCCGTCACCGACCGTCGCGGCCACCCCTCCCTGCGCTGACCGTCGCGATCC
>DATAIY010000205.1:0-10581 GCA_036262475.1 Solirubrobacterales bacterium | reverse complement strand
GTGCCCTCCATCACCCGGCGCTCGATCTCGGTCTCCAAGCGCACCGCGGTCTCGTGGGCCTCGGCCGCGCCAGCCTCGGCGTCGGCGGCGCGCTGCTCGCCGGCGGCGATGCGGCGATCGGCCTCGGCCTCGATCTCCTCGCGTGCTTCGGTGACCCGGTGCTCGACTTGGCGATCGAGCTCCTTCATCGCCTCGGCGACCTCTTTCTCGGCCTCGCCGCTGGCCTTCGAAGCCTGAGCCACGATCTCTTCGCGCTCTGACTGCGAGCGCTGCTGGAGCTCCTCGAAAGCCCTCTCGGCACGATCGCGGCCCTGCTCGGCGCCTGCCACCCGGGCCTCGGCCTCGCGGCGCGACTTGCGCTCGGCGGCGATCCGCTCACGGGCCTCGGCGGAGATGCCGCGCAGCGACTCCATCGCCCGCTCCTTCAACTCCGAGCGCACCTTCTCCGCCCGTGCCTCGGCCGCCGCGACCCGCTCCTCGCCGATCTTGACCCACTCCAAGGCCTGCTGGGCGACCCCGTGCATGGTCTGAGTCGCCTCTCCGACTGCCCTCAGCTGCCTAGCTGGATCGCTCATCCCTTCGCAACTTACTATGGGCGTCGGAAGCCACGCCCCTGGGCGGCAGCCGCAACCGCCGCAATTTGCGTGGCCCGGGCCTCAGGCCGATTTCTCTCCCTCGCGCGCATGCAGCTCGCGCTTCAGCACCTTGCCGGTGGCGTTGCGGGGGAGCTCGTCGAGGAACTCGATCTCTCGCGGGGTCTTGTAGAGCGCCAGGTTCGCCTTCACGTGCGCGTTCAGGTCCGCCGCCGTGATCTCGGCCGCGTCCTGAACGACGACGAAGGCCTTCAACCGCTGCCCGAACTCGGCGTCGTCCACCCCGATCACCGCGACCTCCACCACCCCTTCGAAGTTGGCGAGGAGGTCCTCGACCTCGCGCGGGAAGACGTTCTCGCCGCCGGAGACGATCATCTCGTCGTCGCGGCCGTCGATGAAGAGCCGGCCCTCGGAATCGATGTGGCCGACGTCGCCGCTGGAGAGCAGACCGTCGATCGCTTCTTTCCCGCCGCCGCCGGTGTAGCCCTCGAAGGACATTTCGTTGCCGACGAAGATGCGCCCGACCGATCCCTGCGGCACCTCGCGCCCCGCCTCGTCGAGGAGGCGGACGATGGTCCCGCGCGGGGGCTTGCCGGCGGTGCCGGGGGCCGACCGCAGGTCCCGCGGGGTGGCGACGGTCGCGTAGGCGACCTCGGTCGAGCCGTAGAGGTTGTAAACGGTGTCGCCGAAGCGATCCATCCACTCGATTGCCAGATCTCCCGGAAGCGCCGAGCCCGAGAGAGAGGTGATCCGCAGCGAGGAGAGGTCGTAGGAGGATAGGATCTCCTCGGGGAGGCCGAGGATCCGCTGGATCATCACCGGCACCGCCGCCAGCACGTCGGCGCGGCTCTGCTGCGCCGCGCGCAGCGTCTCCTCCGGGTCGAAGCGGCGGCGCAGCACCATCGTCGAGGCGGTCGGCAGGCTCACCACGAAGTGGAAGAAGCCCCAGGAGTGAAACAGCGGCGCCGCGATCATCATCGTCTGGCGGCTGCGGAAGGGGATCTTGTCGATCAGCGCCGCGATCGTGAGCATCCCGTCCGGGGTGGAGCGCTGGGCGCCCTTCGGCGTCCCGGTGGTGCCAGAGGTGAGGATGATGAAGCGCGGTTTGTCCGGTGGGGGCTTGAGGTCGGAGTCCTCACCGGCGGAAATCAGCCGCTCGAGCGTCACCTCACCGGCCGGACGCTCGCTGTCGGTCCATCCGACGACCCGGGCGACGGAGTCGTCGACTCCCTCCAGCAGGCCGGCGAACTCCTCGTCGTAGACCAGCGCCTTGGGCCCCTCGCTCCGCGTCACCTCGACCAGCTGCGGACCGGCGAACATCGTGTTCAGGTAGAGCGCGCTGGCGCCGAGCTTGGCCGCCGCCAGGGTCGCCTCGAGGAAGCCGCGATGGTTGCGGCACATGATCCCGATCCCATCTCCGTGGCCGATCCCCATCCCGGCGAAGGAGTGGGCGAGCGCGTTGGAGCGTCGGTGCAGGCGCTCGAAGCTGAGCGACCCGCGTTCGTCGATGACGGCGATCTCGTGTGGATGGTGGATCGCCGCGGTGGCGATCCCGGTCGCCGGCGACGCGCCCCAGCGGAGGAAGGTGGAGCCGACCCGCAGCGCCTTGTCGGGGCGCATCGGCGCCAGGATCCCCGCCTGCCGCATGACCTTGGCCTCGAAGATCAGGTCGTCGACCGAAGCCCACAGATTCGCCACGTTCGCGCTCGCAGTCGCCATTGAACGATGGAGACTATTCGCTCTGCACCATCGCGACGGCGATGCAGGCGATGCCCTCGCCGCGGCCGATCCAACCCATCCCCTCGTTGCTGGTCGCCTTGATGCTGACGCGGGCCGAGGTCGCGTCGCCGATTGTCCGCTCCATCTCCGCCCTGTAGGGGCCGAGGCGGGGCTGCTCGCAGATCAGGGTGGCGTCGACGTTGACTATCGGGCCCGCGATAGTCCCGACCACGGTCCGCAGCAGATCGATCGAGTCGGCCCCCTTCCACTGCTCGTCGTCGTCAGGGAACATCGTGCCGATGTCGCCGCCGCCGGAGGCGCCGAGCAGGGCGTCGATCACGGCGTGGGTGAGGACGTCGGCGTCGGAGTGGCCGTCGAGGCCCATCTCATGCTCGATCTCGACCCCTCCGAGCACCAGCCGCCGCCCGGCGGCAAAGCGGTGGCTGTCGTAGCCGATCCCGATCATCCTCGACCGACCCGGCTGGCGAGCGGAGCGAGGCGCCGCCGGCGCCCCTCAAAGACGCAGATCTCCCCCACCCCGAGCGAGTCGAGGAACTCGATCGCGCGGTCGTATTCGAATCCCACCTGCTCCGGCAGGTGGGCGTCGGAGGAGAGCGCGAACGGGGCTCCCACCTCGACGCACATCTCGGCGAAGCCGCGCGCCGGGTAGAGCTCGCCCACCGGCTTGCGCAGGCCGGCCGTCGAGAGCTCGACCGCGATTCCGCTCTCGGCGATCGCCTCGACCGCCGGCTCGTAGTAGGCGCGGAGATCGCGCACGGGCAGCGGCCGAGCCCCTCCCCAGACCTTGACCAGGTCAGGATGGGCGAGGATGTCGAAGAGGCCCGAGCGGGCGCAATCGGCGAGTGCCTCGAAGTAGCGCCGCCAGATCTCGTCGGGGTCGTCGCCCCGCTCCCATACATCCCAGCCGGTGTCGTCGACGGCGGAGTCGCCCTCGCCGATGAAGTGGACGGAGCCGACGACGTAGTCGAAGTTTCGTGCTGCCAGCAGCGAGGCGGTGCGGTCCTCGGTTCCCGGCACGAAGTCGCACTCGATGCCGAGCTTCAGCGGGGTGGTGCGGACGAACTCGCAGTAGGCGTCGATGTCGTCGCGTGCGTTGGCGACCCAGAGCGGGTGGCGCCAGAGGTCGAGCGCCTGGCGAAAGCGGTAGACGTGTTCGGAGACCCCGATCTCCTCGATTCCTGCCGCGGCCGCGGCCGCGAGGTAACGGTCGACGTTCTCGGCGCTGAAGAAGCGCTCGGCGGCGCTGTCCTCGTCGTCGGGGCGCAGATGCAGGTGGTAATCGGTGAGCATGGCCACGAGCCTAAACAACTGGGTCGCGGGCGGCGCACCGCGGCCCGGGAGGGGCGGGAAGCCTAGACTCCGGCCCGAATGCGCCGCCAACTGCTCCTCCTGCTGCTCGCCTTCGCCGGCGGGACCGCGGTCGCCGGTCTGCTGGGCGCGGTCAGCCTCGGCGTCGCCTTCGGCGTTGGCCAGCTCACCTTCGCGGCGATGCTGGTCTGGGTCCTGATGACGGACTGATCCCGGCCCGGTCAGCCCAGGGAGCGATCCGCCAGCAGCAGCTCGGCGACGCGGAGGTCTTGCGGCGTCGTCACCTTCAGGTTCTCCGGCCCGGCCGGATGGAGCAGGACGGTCCCCCCCGCCGCCTCGACCAGCATCGCCTCGTCGGTGGCGGTGTCACGCCGCTCGGGATCGACCGCCAGCGCCGCTCGCAGCGCCTCAACGTGGAAGACCTGAGGCGTCTGCGCCGCCCACAACCGGCTCCGGTCGAGCGTCTTGCGGATGACGAGCGACGCGTTGTTCATCTCTGAACTGGAAAACGCATCGCTCGTCGCACCGGAGCCGGCCACGGCCTGCTTGATCGTGTCCGTTACCGGGGTGGCGGCGATGGCGCCGGCAGCCTCGGGCGCCTCCTCGAGGCGAGCAACGAGGGCTTCCAGAAGCTCGGGAGTAAGCAGGGGACGCGCCGCGTCGTGGATCGCCACGAGCTCCGTGCCGACGGCCTGGAGGCCGTTGGCGACAGACTCAGCCCGGGTGGCGCCGCCGGAGACGACGCCTAGGTCGGGATGGCCGACGAGGTCACCGACGTGCCCGGGCGGTGCCGCGACGACGATCGATCGCACCGAGTCGCAGGCCCTGAAGGCGTCGATCGACCACTCGATCATCGGCCTTCCCGCCAGGGGCACGAAGGCCTTCGGGCGGCCGGCTCCGAGACGCTCCCCGGAGCCGGCGGCCGCGATGACTGCGGTGACTGCCGCGGTCCTACGCCGTGGTGGCGAAGCGCTCCTCCAGTAGCCCGTCGAGGTACTCCTCGGCGCCCTCCTCGTCCTTGTCGAGCGCGTACATGAACTCAGAGGCGAGGATCTTCTTCGCCCGGGTGTACATCTGCTTCTCGCCGGTGGAGAGTCCCTTCTCCATCTCGCGGATCGCCAGGTTGCGGACGACCTCGGCCAGCTCGAAGACGTCGCCGGTCTTGATCTTCTCGCGGTTGTACTTAAAGCGCCGGTTCCAGTTCTTCGGCATCTCCGAAACTTCGTCCGTGAGGACGTCTGTGACCTTCTTGATTTCTTCCTCGTCGATGACGCGGCGCAGACCGGCCTTGCCGGCGTTTTCACATGGGACCATCACCGTCAGCTCGTTGTGGAGGATTTTGATCGTGAGGTATTCACGCTCGCTCCCCATCAGCTCACGGGTCTCTTTCGTCAGCACCAGGCCAGCCCCGTGATGCGGGTAGACGACCTTGTCGCCCTCCTCGAAGTCGCAGACGTATACGACGTCCTCTTCGAAGACTGCCTCGATGGCCTCGTCTAGCTCGGGAATCGGTGGCTCCTTTCGTCTTCGACGGCGCCCATCGCCGTCAGCTCTGTAAGTACCGGTCGACCAGATCGACCTCCTGGAGCCTGCGCAGGCCCTCGCGGATGTCCTTGGCCCGGGAGGGGCCGACTCCGTCGATGGCGGCGAGATCGGCATCGGAAGTCGCCAGGACCTCCTCCAACCCGCCCAGCTCATGGGTGATCTTCTGAACGACAAGTTTGGGAATGCGCGGGACCCGGCCCAGCACGCGGTAACCGCGCGGGGCGACGGGGAAGTCCAGCGTGTTGAGCTTGCGGTCGTAGCCGAGCAGCTCGGCGAGGCGACCGAAGTCGTGCACGTCCTGGTGGGACATCCGGCCCAGCGCCTGCAGCACCGCGGTCAGGTTCTGCTCGGAGTCCTCGACCGAGTAGTCGCGGATCAGCGCGGTCTTGTCGGCGGCGACGCCGACCATCGTCTCCTCCAACTGCATCTCGATCAGGCGGCCCTCGGTGCCGAGCTCGACGATGTAGCGCTCGACCTCCACCGCCATCCGCGTCACCAGCTCGGCTCGCTGCAGGACGGCGAGAGCGTCATGAAGGACACCGCCGCCCTCGAACTCGAGCACGGTGAGGCGGGCGGAGACCTGGTCGAGGCGCTCGCGGTACTTCTCGAGGGTCGCCAGGCCCTGGTTGGCTTTGGCGAGGACGGTGGGAATGTCCTGCAGGATGTACTTGGCCCCCTCGACGTAGAGGGAGACGACGTCGCGGCGCTGGGAGATCGCGATCACCAGCGCGGTCGTCTGTTTGGAGACGCGCTCGGCGGTGCGATGACGGGTGCCCGTCTCCGAGGAGAGGATCGTCGGGTCCGGCATCAGCTGCACGTTCGCCCAGGCGATCGTCGTCGCCTCGCCGTTGAGCACGATCGCCCCGTCCATCTTCGCGATCTGGTAGAGCATCGCCGGCGTGTAATCGATGTCGAGCTTGATCCCGCCGGAAAGCAGATGGGAGATGTCGTCGAGGTCGCCGACGACGATCAGGCCGCCGGTCCGCGAGTGGACGATGTTGTCGATTCCCTCGCGCAAAGCCCCGCCGGGGGCGACCACATCCAAGGCTCTCAGTAGCCGAGGATCCTGACGTTCAGAAAGCTCATGGAGCTCATCCCCTGACAAAGAAGCCATCGCGTCTTAGGATGGCAAAAAGCGCTCTAGAATGCGGTCCCCTTATATCCGAGTGGAAAGCTCGGAATGGCTTTTGTCAAGCCGGCGCCCACTGGGAGCACTCCGGCGCGCGCGATTGCGCCGCTCAGAGGTGAAAGCGGCGGTGATGCCGGTGGCGCTGCAGCTGCCCGACGGCGGCTCGCCGGCGACGGCGGGGTCCGACCCCGCAGGGTGAGAATCACGAACCCGCTTGCGGCCGGCCAGGTCGCCGAGGCGGCCAGCGGTGACGACGAGCACCGCGATCGTCAGCAGGCAGCCGTTCACCACCGGAGCTGGCGCCGACGTCGCCGCGGATCGCCGGCAGGGCGAGCGCCACCACGGTCGAGTCAAGCATCGGCAGGAACAGCCCGGCGCAGGCCCCGGCCAGAGTCCACCAGCGACGGGCCTCGGTGTCGATCCCCAGCATCTATGGCCGAAGCTACTTCGGTGCGCGGATGGCGGCGCGCTCAGCCCGGAGAGACGACCAGGTCACGCTCGGGGTCGATCCCCCAGCGCTCGCCGACCTCGACCAAATCCGCGTTGAGCTCCCAACGGTCGGGCTGCTCCTCCCCCTCGTGGGCGGAGCTGGCGCCCTTCAGCGCCATGCAGCCGGTGTTGTCGCCGATCGTCCGGATCTCGGCCCGGTCGGCGTCGCCAAGGCGCTGCTCGGCCGGCATCGCCGCAAGCTCAGCCCGCTTCTCCTCGATCGGCCGCGCCCCGGGGCCGAGCTCCTGGATCAGGGTCGGGGCGACGCACTCGACAGCCGGGTGGGAGAGGTTCCACTGGCAGGCGAGCTGGATCGGCGTCAATCCGGCGCGCTCGGCGAAGGGCAGCAGGCGCTCGAGCTTCTCCAGCCCGGCCTCGATCCAACCCGGCGGGCGGAAGGCCCGGTGATCGCCCTTGGCGAGCTCCATACCAGGGCGCAGGTCGCCCCAGAAGAGGCCGCCGTAGTCGACAACGCGGGTCAGCACCTTGACCTCGTGGCGGGCGGCGGCGTCGAGGCAGAGCTCGCCCGGCCAGGGCTCCAGCGGGTTGAGGATGATCATCGCCCAGTCGATCCGGTCCCCGAAACGCTCCAGGCAGGAGATCAGGTCGAGGGTGAAGCCGTTGGCGGGCCCGGGGGCGACGCCGATCCGCGCCGCCAGGCCGGCCTCGCGGAGCGCCTCCATCCCGTCCCAGACGGCCTCGCTCGAGTAGCCGGTGCGGTCGGGGTTGTGGAGCAGCAGCAGGTCGAAGGAGGAGGCCCCGATCCGCTCCAGGCTGGCCTCGGCGGCCATCCGCAGGTAGCCGGCGTACTCGCCCGGGCCGCGCAGGCCCGGCTCGGTGAAGCGCGGGAAGCCCTTGGGGCCGTTGCGCTCGCCCTCGTAGAAATCGTGCCCGACGGCGCCGACCAGGCTGTAGGAGTCGCGGGGAACGCCGGCCAGCGCCCGGCTGAGGACGCGGTCGGCGTCGCCCTGTCCGTAGGCGTCGGCGCTGAGGACGGTCTCGATCCCGGCGCCGGGCCGAAGCAGCGAGACCAGCCGCTCCTCGTCGATCGCCTCGCCGAAGTGGAGAAACCTGCCTCCACTCCAGGTGCCGATCGCGCTGCGGCCGGGCTCGCTCACCAGCCGGTCCGGCTCAGGACTCGGCGTCGTCGTGCGGCGACGCCGAGTCGCCGTCGGACCCGTGCTCGCCGTCCTCGCCCTGCTTAGCGCCGACCCCGACCTTCTCCGGCTCGGGCTTCTGCAGCGCCTTCTGCTTCGGTTTCTTGGGGGCGATGATCGTCAGGCCGAGCGGCTTGTCCTCCTCGTCCCCGGAGGGATCGCGAGCGACCATCACCGTCGAGCCGGGCGTCATCTGGCCCTGGCGCAAAACTTCGTCGGCCAGCGGGTCCTCGATGTAGCGCTGGATCGCGCGGCGCAGCGGGCGGGCGCCCATCGACGGGTCCCAGCCTTTCTCGACCAGCAGGTCCTTGGCATCGTCGGTCAGCTCCAGCTGCAGTTCGTGCTCGGCGACCTGGACTCGGACCCGGTTGATCATCAGGTCGATGATCACTTTGACCTCGTCCTTGGCGAGCTTGTGGAAGACGATGATCTCGTCGATCCGGTTGAGGAACTCGGGCCGGAAGACTTTCTTCAGGTCGCTCATGATCCGGTTCTTCATGTCGCCGTAGGACATGCCGGTCTCATCGGAGACGGTGAACCCGATCGAGGTGTTCTTGGAGATCTCCGAGGCGCCGATGTTCGAGGTCATGATCACGATCGCGTTGCGGAAGTCCACGGTCCGACCCTGGGCGTCGGTGAGGCGCCCGTCCTCGAGGATCTGCAGGAGAATGTTGAAGACGTCGGGGTGGGCCTTCTCGATCTCATCGAGCAGCAGCACCGAGTACGGCTTGCGCCGCACGGCCTCGGTCAGCTGACCGCCCTCGTCGTAGCCGATGTAGCCCGGGGGCGAGCCCACCAGGCGGCTGACCGCGTGCTTCTCCATGTACTCGGACATGTCGATCCGGACCATCGCCTCCTCGTCGCCGAAGAGGAAGTCGGCGAGAGTGCGGGCGAGCTCGGTCTTGCCGACCCCGGAGGGGCCGAGGAAGATGAACGAGCCGGCCGGGCGCTTGGGGTCCTTGATCCCGGCGCGGGAGCGACGGATCGCTTTGGAGACGGCGGTGATCGCGACCTCCTGGCCGATCACGCGCTTGTGCAGTTCCTCCTCCATGCGGATCAGCTTCTTGGTCTCGGCCTCGGTCAGTTTGAAGACGGGGATCCCGGTCCACATCGAGACGATGTCGGCGATCTCCTCCTCGCCGACCACCGGGCGCTCGCCGTTCTCGCCCTCGGCCCACTCGTCTTCGAGCTGGCGCTTGCGGGTCGTCAGCTGGCGCTCGGTGTCGCGCAGGTTGGCGGCCTTTTCGAACTCCTGGGCCTCAATCGCGGCCTCCTTGTCGCGCCGCGTCGTCTCGATTTCCTCCTCGAGGTCGCGGTAGACCGGCGGCGCGCTCATCGACTTGATCCGCATCCGCGAACCGGCCTCGTCGATCAGGTCGATCGCCTTGTCGGGCAGGAAGCGGTCGGAGATGTAGCGGTCGGCGAGTTCGGCAGCGGCTTTGAGGGCTTCGTCGTTGATCGTCACCCGGTGGTGCTGTTCGTAGCGCTCGCGCAGGCCTTCGAGGATCCTCACGGTGTCCTCGGCAGAGGGCTGGTCGACCTTGATCTGGGCAAAGCGGCGCTCCAGGGCGGAGTCGTGCTCGAGGTACTTGCGGTACTCGTCGAGCGTGGTGGCGCCGATCGTCTGCAGCTCGCCGCGGGCCAGGGCCGGCTTCAGGATCGAGGCCGCGTCGATCGCGCCCTCGGCGGCGCCGGCGCCGACCAGGTTGTGGAGCTCGTCGATGAAAAGGATGATGTCGCCGCGCTGGGTGATCTCTTTCATCACCTTCTTCAGCCGCTCCTCGAACTCGCCGCGGTACTTCGAACCGGCGACCAGCGCCGCCAGATCCAGGGTGTAGATCTGTTTGTTCTTGAGCAGCTCCGGGACCTCGCCTTTGTTGATCCGGGCGGCCAGGCCCTCGACCACGGCGGTCTTGCCGACACCGGGTTCGCCCAGCAGCACGGGATTGTTCTTGGTGCGGCGGGAGAGGATCTGCATGATCCGCTCGATCTCGGTCTCGCGACCGATCACCGGGTCGAGCTTGCCCTCCTCGGCGAGGCGGGTGAGATTGCGGCCGAACTGGTCGAGCAGTTTCGAAGACTTTTTGCCCTCGCCGCCGCCGCCGCCGCCACCGCTTCCCTGGCGACGCCCGCCGGGGCCGGACAGCATCCGGATCACCTCGTTGCGGATCTTGTCGGAGTCGGCGTCGAAGTCGAGCAGGATGCGGGCGGCGACGCCCTCGTTCTCACGCACGAGGCCGAGCAGGATGTGCTCGGTGCCGATGTAGTTGTGGCCGAGCGAGAGCGCCTCGCGCAGCGCCAGCTCGAGCACCTTCTTGGCGCGCGGCGTGAACGGGATCTGGCCGGAGGTGACCTCCTCACCGGAGCCGACAATGCGGACGACCTGCGAACGCACCCGTTCGACGGTGATGTCGAGGCTCTCCAGAACGCGAGCAGCGAGGCCCTCCTCCTCACGGAGCAGGCCGAGCAGGATGTGCTCGGTCCCGATGTAGTTGTGCTTGAGCGTGCGAGCCTCCTCCTGGGCGAGGACGACCACCTGGCGGGCTCGCTCTGTGAATCGCTCGAACATCAGTGCTGCTTCCTTCCTGCTTGGGCTCTGGCCTCTAGCGCAGTATCTGGA
>DATAIY010000204.1:0-4856 GCA_036262475.1 Solirubrobacterales bacterium | reverse complement strand
GGATCGCGACGGTCAGCGCAGGGAGGGGTGGCCGCGACGGTCGGTGACGGCGCGGCGAGCGACGCGCGGGCGACCGTGATTGGCCTGCAGCCAGGCTCGGATCGCGGTTGTGTAGGCGCGCTCGTCGTCTTGGCGGTTGGCGTGCAGCTGCATGAGCGGCAGCAGCCGGTTCGTGCGCTCTTGGCCGGTCAGAACACTCAACGAGATGCGTTGGGGGGGCGTGGGCTAGTGCGCACTTGGCTCTCCAAAGACTTATAGGAACCTGACTAACGAGTGGAATTCGATGGCGAAAACCAAGGCAAGGAGGCCGCTGCACTCGCGAAGGCGATCAGCCATCCGATACGAATCGAAATCCTTGAAGGCCTGGAGCTTTTCGCCTGACCTTCGATTTGGTCACGCTGAACGTTGGGCTGATCAACGACCCGCCATCGCGCCCGCAAACCCGGCTCACTCGGATGTAGCCGTCCACTTTCCCACTCGAGCAGCTTGCTGCCAAAGGCTGGTCACGGTCACTGTGGTCAGGCCCGTCGAACCGCGCTAGGATCCCCAAGCGCTTCTGGGAATCTGACCAACGGGAGGAAGTCATGTCAAAGACCGATCCGAAGGACGCTGCGGCACTGGCCAAGGCACTCAGCCACCCATTGCGAATCGAAATCCTGGAGGACTTGGGCGACGGAAAGAATAGCCCGGTCGGGTTCGCCACTTCTCAGAGCGCTCCGCTCGGCAACGTTTCTTATCACTTCAACGTGTTGGTAAAGCTCGGCTGCCTCGAGCTCGTGGGAACTGCCCAGAAAAGAGGAGCCGTGGAACACATCTACGCGATTACGAAACGGGGCAAAGCTCTGCGGTCGATGCTTGAGAGCCTGTAGGAACCTAGGGAGCAGTCGACTGATGGAACCGAGCCCGGTCCTGGGGAGAACGGCGAGACCGGCATCACATCGACTGGAACTTCCCGTGCGGGCGACTCGAGACGAGATCGGCGTGAAGCCGTGGCGGATTTGGATTTGGCACCGGCGGAGTGAGTCTGGGGTTGGCCCTCGTGATCATCGAGGGAAGCCTGGCAAGGTGCTGACGTCGGGCTCCAAGGTCAGCGTCAAGCTCGGCTAGCGCGCTTGCCTAGATTGGATCCGGAGGCGCCATCCGCGCCACTATCCGCGGGTGGTGCAGGAGACGAATTGGGCCGGGAATTCGATGTCGGTTTCACGACAGAACTTTCCTGCTACAGGCAGCCACCGATCCAGGGGATGCGGTGGCGACGCTCCGACCAAAAGCCCCAAAATTTATGCAGCGAGGGTTGGCCTGCCTCAGCGGAACGAATCGGCGGTGACGCGGTCGACCTCAGTCACCACGTCTGCCGGGATCCCAGCCCGTTTCGCGGCGGCGATGATCGCGTCGGGACTCGGCGCCTCATAGAGGCAGTAGGAGCGATAGCGATCGGCGCTGAGGAAGGAGAAGAGCCAGCTGACGCCCTCACCGGCGTTGCTCTCCTCGATCAGCTTTACGTCCTCGCTCGTCATCTCGAGCTGCTCCGCGAATTTCCGCTCGATCAGATACACAGGCATGCTGGCGATCCTAGCGCGGGTCGGACCCCTCGACCAGTGCATTCCGATAAGCGTAGCCTGCCGCCTCGGTGCGGTTTGCGGCGCCGGTCTTTCGCAGGATGCTGCGCACGTGGTTGGCGACCGTATGGCCGCTGATGAAGAGCTGCTCGCCGATCTCACGATTGCTTCTCCCGACTGCGACGAGCCGCAGCACATCTACCTCCCGCAGGGACAGTTCATCCGGGGGCGTGCCCGCACGTTCGAGGCTGGCGCCGAGCGCGCGGGCACGCGAGAGCAGCATCGGCATGCCGATCTCCTCGGCGAGTGAGGCTGCCTCGGCGAGCAGCGCCTCGGCTCTGAAGTCATCGTCCTCCTCGCCTCGCGCCCGCAGTGTCCTTCCATAGGCGTAGAGGGTGTGGGCGACCCAGGTCCTCCCACCCATCTTGCGATTGATCGCCAGCGCCCGCTCGAAGTGATCGACGCTGCGGTCATGTTCGCCGAGCATCGCGGCGAGCAGACCCAGGTAGCGGTCAACGGCGCCATAGCAAGCGACGCCATGGCCGATCACCACGTTCTCGCCGGCCAGCGGCGCCAGCTCAGCGTAGACCGGCGCGGCGAGATCGACATCGCCGACCGCCGCGCAGGCGTCGGCAAGGTAGGTGAGCGAGCCGACCCAAAGCGAGGCGCGAAACGACTCCAAGCCTTCGCGGCGTACCAGCCGCAGCTCGCGACGGGCCTCCTCCTCCATCCCCAGCTCGGCCAACAGCGCCGCGAGGCCGGGGCGCCAGGCGCCGCCGCCGCGATCTCCACCGGCGAGCGCCCGCATCACCGGTGCGATCTCGGCCAAGCGACCCTGCTCGCGGCGGATCCCGAACATCTGGATTCCGTGAATGCCCGAGGCTCGGCGCCCGGTGAGAAGCTGGCTCCACTCGTGCGAGCGCTCGGCGGCGGCCTCGGCCTCGGCGAGGCGCCCGACGCACAGCGCCAGCGTCGATGCGTAGTGCTCGGCAACGTGCAGCGTGAACGGCTGGCGCCCGCGGACGGCCATCGCGTGCACCTCGGCCAGCTCGCGGGCGGCGATGTCGAGATCCCCGATCGCTATCAGTCCCGCCACGCGCCACTCCATTGCCTCGGCCTCGAGATCGCTCGCACCAAGACCCGCTGCGAGCTCTCTGGCCTCCGAGAGCATCTCGAGCGTCTGCTCGAGGCTGCCGCCGCCCCGTGACCAGTAGGAGCGCACCAGCACCGTCGCCAGACCGAGCCGGTCATCGAGTCGGCGCGCCATCGCGCTCGCGCTTTCGCGCACCGTGGCGCTGGCCGCGTAGTCGCCGATGAAGGCGTGCGCCCGACCCAGTCCCGCCAACAGCATCACCCGCAGCTCTGAGTCCTCGTCACCCAGTGCCAGCGAGGCCTCCTCGAGCAGATCGACCGCACCTGCGTCGGTGATCCCCGGCCGCCAGCAGGCATCCTCGAAGCCGACAGCGGCCGTTGCCAGCATCTCGGCGTCGCCGAGCTCGCGAGCGATCTGCGCCGCGTCCCGAAAGGCATCCATCGCGTCGTCTGAGCGCCCGCCGCGAAAGCGGGCCCTGCCGAGTTCGAGCTGAGCCTCGGCTTGCCTCCTGGCGTCGGCAATGCCGAGCTCGATCGCCGCTAAGAAGCGGGCCTCGGCCTCATCGAAGGCGAGCGTCCTCAGTGCCTCCCGGCCGGCGAGGAGCGAGTACTCGACCGCTCGCTCAGGCGCATCGACCGGCGCTGCCGCGCCGAAGTGGTGGGCGAGCTCGGCCAGGTTTGAGTCCTTGCCTCCTCCATGCGCGCGCTCGAGCGCCTCCGCCACCCGCAGGTGTAGCTCGGCGCGTCGCACCGCTGTGAGGCGATCGTAGAGCGCCCGCCGCACCAGCTCGTGGCTGAAGCGGTAGGCGATGCGCCGCGAGGGCACCTCCTCGATCATGCCGTGGGCAACCGCCTGATCGAGGGCGTCGTGCAGCTCGGCATCGCTCAGCCCGGCCCCTGACAGCGTGGAGAGATCGAACTCGGGGCCGGCGACGGCGGCCAACTCCAAAACCTCGGCGGTGGCGCGGTTCAATCCCGCCAGCCGCTGGCTGACAACTTCCCGCACGCCCTCGGGGCTGTCGAGATCGGCCAACGCAGCCCCCAGCCGGGCCCCGGCGTCCTCGACCGAGATCGCCTCGGTCTCGAGCAGCGTGCGCCAGAGCTCGGTCATCAGGAACGCATTGCCGCCGGTCAGCTCCCGCAGAGCTCGGGCGAGCTCGGGCAGCTCCGAGCCGAGCTCGCCACCGACCGCGGCCTCGACGAACTCCGAGATTTCTTCGGCGCTGAGGCCTTCGAGCCGCAGCCGCACAACGCCCTCGGATCGGCGCAGATCGGCGAGGGTCTCAGAGAGGGCCTCCGGAACCTCTGCTTCGGTGTCGCGGAAGCTCGTCAACAAGAGGAGCCGTGCCTCGCTCGCCCCCCGAACCAGATGGCGGAGGAGCAGCAGCGTCGGCGTGTCGGCCCAGTGGCCATCCTCGATGACGACCACCAGCGGCGTCCGCTGCGCTACGGCGACGAGCAGGTCGGCGACGGCGCCGTGGAGACGGTGGCGCTCAGTATCGGGATCGGCACCGACCGGATCAGGCAACTCCCCGATCCGCCGCGCGAGGTCGGGCAACAGTCGGGAGAGCTCGCCGGCGCCGGAGCCGAGGTCTGCTCGCAAGGTCGCGGTTTCGGTGCGCCGCACGAGCTGATCCAGGGCCTCCACGAACGGCCGGTAGGGTCGCCGAACGACCGCGTCACAGGCGCCGTAGAGCACCAGTGCCCCCTCGTTGGCCGCCTCCTGGGCGAACTCCCGGATCAGGCGACTCTTGCCGGATCCGGCCTCACCGCCGATGAGTGCGAAGCGCAGGCCCTCTCCCTCGGCACTCGGAATAAGCGTCCGCAGGGTCGCCAACTCGCGCGAGCGTCCGGCGAATGGAAAGGACGGCGCCAGGCGAAGCGGGCCTGGGAGCTTCGGCATCAGAGCGGTCTCCGAGTGAGTAGTCAGGTCTGATCATCCCACGCCAGGTCAAGCCGGGACCGGCCTGGAAAGTGGGTCAGATCCGGTCATGACAGGAGGCGAGCCGCGGTCTACGTTCCTCTTTGGGCTGCTCGGCCCTTTCGCCTTGCCTCAACCGTTAAGGAGTCTCAAATGAACCCCCCCTCGCTTATCGAGAGCGCGCGCAACGACCTCGCCGGTCTGAAGGACCCCGTGATCGGCCCGGATGACTCCGGTTACGACGCCGCCCGCGCCGTCCACAACGGCATGATCGACCGCCATCC
>DATAIY010000203.1:0-13883 GCA_036262475.1 Solirubrobacterales bacterium | reverse complement strand
CCTCGACGTCGCTGGGGCGCGGCTCGTACTCGTGGGGGTCGGTGTTCGGCTGCAGGATCTGGTGGACCGAAACGGCGTCGCCGCCCACCTGTCGCACCCAGTCGCCGATCTGGGTCGTCGTCGCGACGACGTCGAGCTTGCCGCCAGCGGAACCCGTGCCGCCGCAGCCGGCGCCGAGCAGCGTCAGTGCGACCGTCGCCGCGGCGACCGCGATCGCGCCCCGCGGAACTCGCGAGATCGCCCGACCCAACGCCACGGCAGCGAAAACCGCTCCCGCGACGCAGGCGATCGTGGCGCCGGGAGGGGCGTCGGTCTTGACCGAGAGCCACAGGCCCAACGTTCCCTCGACCGCGACGAGGGCAATGCTGACCAGCTGCCAGCTCAGCATCCGTGTGCAGAAGAGCCGGGCGGTGGCCGCTGGGACCACAAAGAGCGAGCTGACCAGCAGCGCACCGACGACCGAGAGCGTCGCCGTCGTGGCCAGCGCGATCAGCCCCAGCAGGAGGGCGTCGAGCAGCCGCCTTTCCCAGCGATCGGACCGGCCCGCCCCGGGGTCGAAGCCATGGGCCAGCCAGCGGCGGCCGACCAGCCCGCTCGCGATCAGCGTCGCGGCCGCGGCAAGGGCCGCCAGCGCGATGTCGGAGCCGTCGATCAGGAGCAGGCTGCCGAACAGCAGGGTCTCGACGTTTGCGCCGGAGCCGAAGACGTCGCTGGCGAGGATCACCCCCGCGGCCAGGCACCCGACCAGAACGAGGGCGACGACGCTGTCGCGACCCTCCTCGCGGCCACGGCCCAGAGCAGCATTGCCGGCAGTGAAGACGATCGCGGCGGCGAAGGCGCCCAGCGGGGCCGCGAAGCCGAGGCCGTCAGCCAGGACGAGGCCGGGAAAGGTCGCGGTTCCGACCGCGTGCGAGAAGAAGGCGAGCCCGCGAAGAACGACCCAGGTGCCGAGGAGGCCGGCAGGCACCGACAGGATCAGAACCTCGACCAGACCCCGTTGCACGAAGGGAAGCTGAAACGGATCTAAGATGCGAGCAGCATAATGAGAATGAGTCTAGTTTGTGTTTAGTCACTGGCTCGCCTTCGGAGATTCGAAACGGCTGATCACGAATTCTCGGAAATTGGGGTTTAGAAGTTCCGCGTGGGTACCACAATTGCTCAAAGAGACTTGAGTAAGCAGAGTGAACCTAGAAGATTCCACCCACCCCACCCGAATGAGCCACCGTGAAGCCGAAGCATCCCGAAACGATCGACCAGCGACTGGTCCGTGCGCTGGCCCACCCGCTGCGCGTCCAGATCCTCGAAATCCTGAGCGAACGCGTCGCCAACCCAACTGGCTATCCGAAGAACTCGACACCGGCCTGGGCTGGATGCCTCTGCGCCTCGACGAGCGCGCCTTGAACGAGGTCACCGCGATCATGGATGAGGCCACCGACCGGGTGCTGGATGCCCAGTCGCGCGGCAACCGGTGCCTGGCCAGGTCCAAGGGCAAGCGGAGAGTGATTTCGGCCGTGGTCGCCCTCGCCAACTTCGAGACGGGGGCTCGCGGCAGGGCTAGCCGGCCGCGGCTACTCCCACTCGATCGTCGCCGGCGGCTTTGAGGAGATGTCGAGGGCGACGCGGTTGACGTCGCGGATCTCGTTGATGATCCGGTTGGAGACGCGCTCCAGGAGGTCGTATGGCAGGCGTGCCCAGTCGGCCGTCATCGCGTCGTCGGAGGTGACGGCGCGGATCACGATCGGGTAGGCGTAGGTGCGCCCGTCGCCCTGGACCCCGACCGAGCGCACGACCGGCAGCACGCAGAAGGACTGCCAGAGCTGACGGTAGAGCCCGGCGGCGCGGATCTCCTCCTGCAGGATCGCGTCGGCGACGCGGAGGATGTCGAGGCGCTCGCGGTTGACCTCGCCGCCGACGATCCGGATCCCCAGGCCGGGGCCGGGGAAGGGCTGGCGCCAGACCATCCGCTCCGGCAGGCCGAGCTCGGCGCCGACGGCACGGACCTCGTCCTTGAACAGCATCCGCAGCGGCTCGACCAGCTCGAACTCGAGATCGTCCGGCAGGCCGCCGACGTTGTGGTGGGACTTGATCGTCGCCGCGTGATCCGAGCCGCCAGACTCGATCACGTCGGAGTAGAGGGTGCCCTGGACCAGGAAGCTGACATCCTCGAGCTTCTCCGCCTCCTCCTCGAAGACACGGATGAACTCCGCACCGATGATCTTGCGCTTGGTCTCGGGATCGTCGACCCCCGCCAGCTTCGCGAGGAAGCGCTCCTCGGCCTCGACGTGGATCAGCGGGATCCCGAACTGCTCAAAGGCCTCGACCACCTGCTCGGCCTCGTTCAGCCGCATCAGACCGTGGTCGACGAAGACGCAGGTCAGCTTCTCCCCGACCGCCCTGTGGACCAGCAGCGCCGCGACCGACGAGTCGACCCCGCCGGAGAGCCCGCAGATGACCTTGCCGTCGCCGACCTGGGCCTGGATCCGCTCAACCTGCTCGGCGATCACCGACTTCGGCGACCACTGCTGCTCGCAGCCGGCGACGTCGCGCAGGAAGCGGGTGAGGATCTCGGTTCCGTAAGGGGTGTGGACGACCTCAGGGTGGAACTGGATCCCGTAGAGGCCGCGGTCCGGCAACTCGCAGGCGGCGACCGGAGAGCTGGGGCTGGAGGCCAGGGCGGTGAAGCCCTCGGGGGCCTCGAAGACGGCGTCGCGATGGCTCATCCAGCAGCTCTGCTCCGGAGGCAGTCCACCGAGCAGGCGGCCGCCGCCGCCGCGGAGGACGAGGTCGGTGCGGCCAAACTCTCCCGTCTGCGCCGACTCCACCCGGCCGCCGAGCGCCAGCACCATCGCCTGCATCCCGTAACAGATGCCCAGCATCGGGATCTCGAGGTCGAGCAGCTGGGTCGGGAACGGTGGCGCCCCCGGCTCGTAGACCGAGGCCGGCCCGCCGGAGAGGACGAGCGCCTTCGGTGCCCGCTCGCGGATCTTCTCGACCGGCGTCGTCGAGGGCAGCAGCTCGGCGAAGACCCCGCATTCGCGGATCCGGCGAGCGATCAGCTGCGAGTACTGGCCGCCGAAGTCGAGGATCAGCACCTCCTCGAGGGCCCGCACGTCGTCCGCGGGCGGCTCGCGGACGGCGGCGGCCTGTTCAGTCATCGCTTACGGCGACCCCCGCCGAGACGGCCGCGCGGCCGTTGGACCCCATCCCGACCGACTGCTCGTTCTGGAGCTTCTTGCCCTCGCTCATCAGTGCTGGGGCGACCATCACCTCGGCCCGCTGGAAAGAGCGGATGTCCTCGTAGCCACAGGTGGCCATCGAGGTTTTCAGCGCCCCCATCAGGTTGAAGGTGCCGTCGTTCTCCTGCGCCGGCCCGAGCAGGATCTCCTCCATCGTCCCGTCCTGCTTGGTCGAGACACGGGTGCCGCGGGGCAGCGAGGGATGGAAGGTCGCCATACCCCAATGGAAGCCCCGACCAGGGGCCTCCTTGGCCCGCGCCAAGGGCGAGCCGACCATCACCGCGTCGGCGCCGCAGGCGATCGCCTTGGAGACGTCGCCGCCGGTCCTCATGCCGCCGTCGGCGATCACGTTGACGTACTCGCCGGTCTCCAGCATGTGCTGTGCCCGCGCTGCGGCGACGTCGGCGATCGCGGTCGCCTGGGGGACGCCGATGCCGAGGACGCCGCGGGTGGTGCAGGCGGCGCCGGGCCCGACTCCGACCAGGACGCCGACGGCCCCGGTCCGCATCAGGTGCAGGCCGGTCGAGTAGGAGGCGCAGCCGCCGACCACGGTCGGCACCGGCACCTCGGCGATGAACTCCTTCAAGTTCAGCGGCTCGACCGTGGTCGAGACGTGTTCGGCGGAGATCACGGTGCCCTGGATGACGAGGATGTCGAGACCGGCGTCGACCGCCGCCTCGTAGTGCTCGCGCACCTTCTGGGGGGTCAGTGAGCCGCAGACGACCGCGCCGCGCGCCTTGATTTCCTCGATCCGCTTGCCGATCAGCTCGGCCTTGACCGGCTCCGCGTAGATCTCCTGCATGATCCGCGTCGCCAGGTGCTTCGGGGCGGAGGCGATCTTCTCCAACAGCTTCTCGGCGTTCTCGAAGCGGGTCCAGATCCCCTCCAGGTTGAGCACTCCAAGCCCGCCGAGCTCGTTGACGAGCACCGCCGTCTCGGGGCTGACCACGCCGTCCATCGCCGACGCGACCAGCGGCAGGTCGAAGCGATAGGGGCCGAGGGTCCAGCTGATGTCGATGTCGTCAGGATCGCGAGTGCGACGCGACGGGACGATTGCGATGTCGTCGAATCCGTATGCGCGCCGCCCTTTCTTGCCGCGACCAATTTCAATTTCCAAGTGAGTCCTCCAGGGCTGGCGTTGAATAGCCAGACTACACTTCCGCGGGGATCTCCAAATCATGGACGGCGACCTCACCGAGGAGGCGCTCGACCTGGTTGCGATCGACCGTGCCGGCGGCGAAGTGCTGGGTCGACTCGGCCCCGCAGGCGACGCCGTAGGCAAGGCATTCCTCGGCCGAGCGGCCCTCGTAGCGGGCGGCGACGTAGCCGGCCAGGAAGGCGTCGCCAGAGCCGACCGTGGAGACTGGCTCCAGCGGCTCGGTGTGGATCTCGAGCAGGCGCCGCTCGGCGCCCTCGCCGACGGTGGCCACGCACCCTTCGGGCCGGGTTATCGCCGCCTCGGTCGCGCCGAGGCGGACGAGCTCCGCCAGCCCCTGGGCGAGATCGCCGCTGTCGGCGAACTCCTGGCCGACCAGCTCCTCGGCCTCGCGCTCGTTCGGAGTGACCATCGAGGCGCCGGCGCGGACGCCGGCCAGCATCGCCTCGCCCTCGGCGTCGAGGACGACGGGGACGCCGCGACGTCCGAGGTCGGCGATCAGCCGGGCGTAGAAATCGTCCCCGGCCCCGGGGGGCAGGGAGCCGGCGAGGACGCAGATCTTGGCGCCGCTGGCCAGATATCCGATCCGCTCGAAGAGCCTCCTGACCTCCTCCGGGCTGACCGCGGGCCCGCGCTCGTTGATCTCGGTCTGGTCGCCGGAGGTGGGGTCGATGACGGCGAGATTGATCCGGGTCTCGGCGGCGATCCGGGTGAAGTCGGTGAGGACCGACTCCTCGCGCAGCTGTTCGAGCACCCGGGTTCCGGTCGGCCCGCCGACGAAGCCGGCGGCGATCACCGGCCGCCCCAGCAGGCTCAGGGCGCGGGCGACGTTGATGCCCTTGCCACCGGCCACGGTGCGGCTCTCGACCGCCCGGTGTCGGCGCGCGAGGCGGAAATTTGGTACGGCGACCGTGCGGTCGACGGCCGCGTTGAGCGTCACGGTGAGAATCACTTGGCGTTCACCCGGGTCCGCTCCCCTTGGTCGTTTCTGCGGGTCAGCCGGCGGTAAAGCAGTACCGCTCCCATGAGTATCACGAACACCGCCAGCGCGATAGGGATCAGATGGTTACCGACGAAGCCGCGGGCGCGGTCGAAGGAGCTCACCTTGGAAATCGAGCGGCCGGCCCGCAGCGACACCGCTCCCGCCCGGAGGCCGTCGACGAAGACGGTCGCGTGGCCGAGCACGGCGCCGCGCTCGATCGGCCCCTCGACCTCCTCCGGCGCCTTGATTTCGAGGCTGAGCTTCTGGCCGCGGCGGACGCCGACGGCGACGCTGCGCGCGGCCCGCAGCGGCAACTTGCCGCCGGAGTAGCGGATCGAGGGGTCGGCGAGATCCTGGCCGGCGTGGACCGGCAGCCGGCGCGTGTACTGCCGGAAGCCGTATTCCAGCAGTTCGAGGTTGTCGGAGAAGCGGTCTTCGTCGGTGGGGGCGCCGATCGCATCGGAGATCAGCTCGACTCCCTTGCGGCGCCCGGATCCGACGAGGACATAGAGGGCGCCGAAGGTGTGTCCGGTCTTGACGCCGTTGACCCAGGGGGCCATCGAGAGCAGCTCGTTGATCGTCGTGATCCGCCGCCGCGGGTGGACACTGCGCAGGACGGCGCTTTCGGAGTCGGCGATCTCGGCGAAGACGGGGATGCGCAAAAGGTGCCGCGTCAGCGTCGCCAGGTCGCGGGCGCTGGAGTAGTTGCCCTTCTGGTCGAGCCCGACCGGGTTCGCGTAGTGGGTGTCGGCGAGGCCAAGCGCGGCTGCGTAGCGGTTCATCTGGTCCACGAAGCGAGCGGTGGAGCCGGCCGCGGCGATGGCGAGAGTGTGGGCGGCATCGTTGCCGCTGCGCAGGATCAGTCCGTAGAGGAGGTCGCGGACGCTGATCTTCTGCCCGACACGCATGCCCAACAACGACTCGCCGTATTCGGGGTCGTAGGGCTGCGCCCTGACGATCTTGTCGAGCGGCATCTCCTTGATCGTCACGTAGGCGGTCATCAGCTTGGTGGTACTGGCGATCGGCAGCCGCCTGCTGCCGTTGTGGGCGACGATGACATCGCCGGTGCGGGCGTCGATCAGGGCCCAGGCGCGCCCCCCGACTCGCGGCTTCTCGGTGTCCTTCTTCTCCGGGT
The DNA here is from genome assembly GCA_036262475.1 of Solirubrobacterales bacterium. Taxonomy (GTDB): domain Bacteria; phylum Actinomycetota; class Thermoleophilia; order Solirubrobacterales; family 70-9; genus VAYN01. The sequence continues at coordinate 7,374 of DATAIY010000203.1, read as the reverse complement.
GCTTCTTGCCGCCGTCAGCGGCCCGGCGGCCCTTCTCCGCGTCCTGGTTCCCGGGGTGCTTCCCGGCCGCCGCGGAGCAGAAGCAGAGGGCGCACGCCAGCAGGGCCGCCAGCAGGGCGACGGCGCCGGCTCGGCGCCGGCTCATCGAAGCTTCAGCTTCTCGCCGGCGATCAGGATCTGCGGATCGACTTCGGGGTTCAGCGCCATGATTTCGGCCACCGGGACCCCCGTCTGGTGAGCGATCGCGGTCAGGGTGTCGCCGGTCTTTACTTCGTAGCTGGCGGCCTTGGTCCTGTGGTGGCTGGGTTCCTGCTTCGCCGCCTTGCCAGAGTGATTCCCTTTGTGCGAGGAGGAGCTTTCCTTGAGCGCCGCCGAAGCGAGGACGACGACGGCGACCACCGCCGCGATCAGGGCGAGGGCGGCGAGGATCCGGGCGAAGACGCTGGTGCGATTTTTCATTTGGGCTGGCTGGCGAATCGGTTCGGGAGCGGGTGATCGTAGTAGCGGCGGGAGTCGTCAGGCGGTCGAGACGTCCCAGACGGTGGCCCGCAGGCGCTCCGCCGCCGCGGCGGGGTCGGAATCCGCCGCGATCCCGCGCGAGGCCGCGACCAGGGCTGACGCAGGTCCGGCGGTGAAGGCGGCACCGAGCAGCTCCGGCCGTCCGCCCTGGGCGCCGACGCCGGGGATGAGGAATATCGAGCGCGGCATCAGCTCGCGCATGCGAGCGATGTGCTCGGGCTCGGTGGCGCCGACCACGGCGCCCATGCCACTCAGCCCCCCCTCCCCCAGCAACCGCTCGGAGAGGCCATCGACCAGCTCGGCCAGGCGCTCGTGCAGGGGTGCCCGCGGCGCCGGCAGGTCCTGGACGTCGGCGGCGCCCGGGTTGCTGGTCCGGACCAGGGCGAATACGCCCGCACCGGCTGCCGCCGCGGCGGCGACCAGCGGCTCCAGCGCGTCGAGCCCCAGCAGCGGGTTGGCGGTGAAGGCGTCGACGCCGAGGCCGGCGACCGGGCCCCACGGAGTCGGCGTCTCGCCGACCAGCGCCTGCGCGTAGGCGGCGGCGGTCACCGGCACGTCACCGCGCTTGCCGTCGGCGATCGTCAGCAGCCCGGCCTCGCCGGCGGCGGCGCAGACGTCTGCCAGCGCCGCCCAGCCGGGAGCACCGAGGCGCTCGAAGCAGGCGAGCTGCGGCTTGACCGCGACGCAGGACGGGCCGGCGCGGTCGATCAGGGTGCGGCAGTGGGCGACGGTGGCGGTGGCGGCCAACTCGGCGGCCGTTGCTCCGCGGTCGCCCGGCGTCGCCCCCTCCCCGGCCAGCTTGGCCGGATCAGGGTCGAGACCGAGGCAGATCTGACTCCGGCGCTCAGTTACGAGCGCAGCGAGCCGATCGGCGAACAGCTTCAGAAATCAGCCGCCCTTGACTTTGGTCTTGAGGGCGGAGCCGGCGGAGAAGCGGGGCACTTTGCCGCCCGGAATCGTGATCCGCTCGCCGGTGCGAGGGTTCACTCCCTGGCGGGGCCCACGCTCGGCGACGTGGAATTTGCCGAAGCCGGTGAAGCTGACCTCGTCACCGGAGCTCAGGGCACCGGTGATTGCGTCGAGAACAGCGTCGACGGCGTCGCTGGCAGCCTTTTTGCTGCCGAGCCGGTCGTCGCCGGCGAGTTGATCCAGAAATTCAGCCTTGGTCACGTCGAGAATCCTCCTCGGGGGTTGAAGACGGGGCGCAATCTAACAGCGGGCACGGCGTAACCGCTACGAACCGCTGATCGACATCTCGCCAATCAGCAACGGCGGAGTACTCACGGAGCCCCCGAACGGGACCCAGCGAGCCTCGGCACCGGCGGCCCGAACCGCTCCCAGCATCGATACCAGGTCGCCGGCGATCGTGAACTCGCGGACCGGCTCGGCCAGCTCGCCGCCGCGGATCGCCCGTCCCGAGGCGCCGACCGAGAAGACGCCGGTGACCGGGTTGACGCCCGAATGCAGGCCGGCGACGTCGGTGGCGAAGACGCCGTCGCCTGCCTCGGCCAGCAAGCCGGTCAGTGGGAGCGAGCCGGTGGCGACGATCAGGTTCGAGGCGGAGACTGCCGGCAGCGAGCGGTAGCCGTGCCTGGAGGCGGATCCGGTCGATCCGCTGCCCTCGCGGTTGGCCGTGTAGGTGTCGTAGAGGTAGGCGCGCAGCCGCCCGTCCTCGATCAGCGCCGTCCGCCGCCGTGGCACCCCCTCGTCGTCGAACGGCGCCGAGGCGGCGCCGTCGGGGTCGCGACCGTCGTCGTGGAAGGCGAGCGCCTCGCTGGCCAGCTCCTCCCCGAGGCGACCGGCAAAGGGGGAGCGGCCCCGCTGCACCGCGCCGGCGCCGAGGGCACCGCCGATCAGGCCGGCGAAGCTGGCGGCGACGGTCGGGTCGAAGACGACCGGACAGGAGCGCGAGACGGGCTTGGAGGCGCCGATCATCGAGATCGCCCGCGCGGCCCCCTCGGTCCCGATCGCCTCCGGGTCGAGACCCCCGGGGCCGCGGGCCAGGCCGAAGCCGAGACCGGTCTCGCGACCGCCCTCGCCCTCGGCGAGGGCCTGCAGGTAGGCGAAGCAGCTGGAGGTCTCGTACTCGCCGGCGACGCCGGCCGAGGAGACGATCGAGACCAGCTCGGCGGAATCGGCATAGACAGCCTGCTCGACCCCGGCGATGCGCGGATCGGCCGCGAGCGCCGTCCGCTCCACCGTCAGCGCCAGCTCGGCCACCTGCTCGGCGGTAGAGCCGGCGACGGTCGGATCTCCGAGGCCCGGCAGGGCCTTGACCGGAGCTGGCTGGGGAGGCGCCGCGAACTCGTCCTCGTCGGCGACCTTGGCAGACTCGGCGGCGCGAGCGGAGATCGCGGCGACGCCCGGCTCGGAAAGGTCAGTGCCGTAGGCGTATCCGACCCGGTGACCAATCCAGGCGCGGACCCCGATGCCGCTCTGGGTGGCCGCGGTCAGACTCTCCACCTCGCCGCCGTGGACCCGCACCTCGCGGCCGCTGTCGCGCGAGGCGTAGGCCTCCGCCTCGCCGGCGCCGGCGGCAAGGGCGGCCTCGACCGCCCGCCGCGCCGATTCGTTCAGCTCGCTCAAAGTTCGGTCCCGCCGACCGTCATCTTTGCCACCCGGACGTGGCCCTGGCCGGTGCCGACCGGGACTTTCTGGCCGCCCTTGCCGCAGATCCCGGTCTTCATGAAGAAGTCGTTCCCGACCGCGTCGATCGCCGCCAGCGCCTCCAGACAGTTGCCGATCAGCGTCGCCCCGCGGCAGGGACGGGTCACCCTGCCGCCCTCGATCAGGTAGCCCTCGGAGACCCCGAAGACGAAGTCGCCGGTCGCGGGATCGACCTGCCCGCCGCCGAAGGAAACGGCGTAGAAGCCCCTTTCGACCTCGGCGATGATCTCCTCCGGAGTGACGTCTCCAGGGGCGATGTAGGTGTTGGTCATGCGCGGGATCGGCAGGTGGCGGAAGCTCTCGCGGCGGCCGTTGCCGGTCGCGCCGACGCCGTCGCGCTCGGCGCTGAGGTGGTCGTAGAGAAAGGCGGTGAGCCGCCCGCCCTCGATCAACTGCGTCTTCTGGGTCGGCGCGCCCTCGTCGTCGATCGCATCGCTGCCCCACTCCCCCGGCAGGCGGCCGTCGTCGTAGGCGTTGAGCAGCGGCTGGGCGACCTGCTCGCCGAGCTTGCCGACGTAGACGCTGGCCCCCTTCTGGATGTGGTCGGCCTCGAGGCCATGCCCGGTCATCTCATGGAAGAGGACGCCGCCGAAGCCGCCGCCGACCACCACCGGCATCGACCCCGACGGGGCCGGGCCGGCGTCGAGCAGGGTCAGCGCCTTGCGCGCCGCCTGCTCGGCGATCAGGTCGGGGTCGTCTTCGAGCAGCTCGAAGCCGCGATGGGCGCCGAGGGTCTCGGCGCCGGTCTCGACCGTGTCCTCGCGGCGGGCGACCGCCTGGGCGCCGATCCGGGTGCGGGTGCGGTCGTCGCCGCTGAGCAGGCCGTCGGAGTTGGCGACCGCGACCTCGCGCCGCGCCTCCGCGTAGGAGGCGGTGAACTGGGCGATCTCGCCGCCCTGGCCGCGAGCGCGATCGTCGAGGTCGCGCAGCAGCCCCGCCTTGCGCGAAGCGGCGACCTCGTCGGGCCGGTGCTCGATCGGCAGCGGGGTGCTCGCCACGGCCCGCAGCGGGCGCGTCTCGCGGCGCTCGCCACGCAGCGCCGAGGCGGCTTCGTCGGCGGCCCGCTCGAGGTCGGCGGGGTCGAGCCCGTCGACGTGGGCGAAGTAGGTGGTGCTCCCCTCGATCACGCGGACGCCGGCGCCCTCCTCGGCGCCGGACTGGACCGACTCGATCCGCGACTCGTCGATCGACATCGAGAACCCGTGGCGGCGTTCGGCGAAGACCTCGGCGAAGCGGCCGCCGTTGGCGAGGGCACGGGCGAGGACGCGCTCGGCGACCGCGGGGTCGATCAGGTCGCTCATGGCCTCGGCCGCTTTCCGGCGACCTCGATCAGGCGACCGGCGGCGACGAACAGCTCGGCGCCCCTGATCGAGTCGTCGGCGTGGTCGGCGCTGCGGCCGTTGGGGTAGTAGAGGCGGGCGAAGGGACGGCGGGCGACGCGGCGTCGGCGCATGTAGGCGGCAGCCTCGTCGGCGTAGCCGGAAACTCTGTCGAGCAGGATCCGGTGTGGCTTGGGCGGCATCAGCGCTCCTCCCCCGGCGCCTTTGCCCGGGCCAGGTCGCGGAGCGTCGAGCGCATGTCGAAGAACATCAGCGAGGCGAGGGCGAAGCGCTCGGTGACGACGATCGCCGCCAGCCCCTCGTGGCGCAGGGCGAAGACCTCACCCTGCTCGGTGGCGATGTGGATCTGCTCGACCGGCTCGCCGCCGGCCGAGTCGGCGATATCGAATAGCGTCGCCGCGTCCTCGCGCCAGCGTCCCGAGTCGGCGGCGGCGGCGAGGACGGACCCGTCGGCGCCGAGGATCGCGGCCCCGCGCAGGTCGGGTGACATCTCCGTCAGATAGGCCAGCGCCGCCTCCGCGGAGTCGCCGGGAACGACCTCGGTGGCGGCGGCGTCGGGCATCTGGGTGAAAATACCGACAGATGACCCTCGCCCGAGCTTCCTGGATCACCGTTGTCGTCGTCTGCGCGATCGCCGCGGTCCTATTTGCCTTCAGCGGCTACACCGGCTACGCGATCACTCTGGTCGCCGTCGGCCTCGCCGCCGGGGTCAATCTGCTGCCCCCGCCCTAGCCAGATCGGTACGGCCCGGCCTCGGCGTCGTCGGGCTCGCGGAAGGAGGTCTCGGGCTCGACGTGGATCAGGACCTCGGCCTGGGGGATCTCCGCCTCGATCGAGTCGCGCATCCGGTGCGCCAGCTCGTGGGCGCGCTCGAGACTGGTCCCGGAGCGGTACTGGACGTGGAGGTCGATGTGGCGGCGGCTGCCGGCGCGGCGGGCGCGCAGCTTGTGGTAGCCGGCGACCTCGGGGGTGCGGGCGGTGGCGATCGCCTCCTCGATCCGGTCCATCTCGGCGTCGGGCAGCGCCTCGTCGACGAGGGCCCCGGATGATCGCCGCAGAATCCTGAACCCCGCCCAGACGATCGCCACGGCGACGACGAGCGCGGTGATCGGGTCGAAGGCAGCGTTGCCGGTGACCTGGACCAGGGCGAGGCCGAAGAGGACCCCGGCCGAGGTCATCGCGTCGGTGCGCAGGTGGGCGGCGTCACCCTCCAGCGCCTGCGATTCGTGCGCCCTGGCCTGGCGCGAGAGAACCGAGGAGACGCCGAGGTTGGCCAGCACCGAGAAGGCCATCACGGCGATGCCGACGCCGAGCCGGTCGACTTCGGCGCCGACGACCAGCTGGTGTGTCGCCTCGTAGACGATCACCGCGGCGCCGACGAGGATCAGCATCCCCTCGATCGCCGCCGCCAGGTTTTCGACCTTCTCGTGGCCGTAGGGGTGCTCGGCATCGGCCGGCTCGTCGGCTTTGCGGACGGAGAAGTAGGCGATGACCGAGGCGACCAGGTCGATCAGCGAGTGGACCGCCTCGGTGATGATCGCGATCGAGCCGGTGATCGCGCCGGCGGCGAGCTTGATCGCGATCAGGGTCGCGTTGGAGGCGATCGAGAGCCCGGCCGCTCCGCGTTTGGTCTTGATCACGGCGACGCCTCGACAGCCCGGCCGAGATGGGAGGCCAGCATGCCCGCGGCGCGGCCACGATGACTGATCGCGTTCTTCTCGGCGGCGCTGAGCTCGGCCATCGTTCGCTCGTCCTCGGGACCGGTGTCGTCGGGGACGAAGGCGGGGTCGTAGCCGAAGCCGCCCGAGCCGCGGCGCCCCTCGAGCAGGCGGCCCTCGCAGCGCGCTTCGAAGACGTGCTCGGCGCCGCCCTCGTCGATCAGCGCGATCGCGCAGACGTAGGCGGCGCGCCGCTCGCCCCCGGCGGCGTCGACTTCGCGCAGGAGCTTGGCGAGGTTGACCTCGTCGCCGACGTCGATGCCGGCGTAGCGGGCAGAGTGGATCCCGGGCTCGCCGCCGAGGTCGGCGGCTTCAATCCCGGAGTCGTCGGCGATCACCACCGCCCCGGTCGCGGCGTGGGCCGCACGGGCCTTGATCAGGGCGTTGGCCTCGAAGCTGTCCCCATCCTCGGGGGGCATCTCCAACCCTGGTGGCAGTGGCTGTAACTCGACCGCCGGCAATAGTTCCGCCATCTCCGCCAGCTTGTGCCGGTTGCAGGTGGCGAGGATCAAGCGACCCGCTCCTGCACCTCCCGCAGGCGGGCGATGCCGCCCTCCGCGAGTGCAAGCAGATCGTCGAGGGAGGCCCGCGAGAGCGGCGTCCGCTCCGCCGTCGCCTGCACCTCGACCAGGCCGCTGTCGCTGGTCATGACGACGTTGGCGTCGACCTCGGCGGTCGAGTCCTCGGAGTAGTCGAGGTCGCAGAGCGCCCGGCCGGCGACCATGCCGACGCTGACGGCGGCGATCGAGCCGGTCAGCGGCATCGTCTCGATCGCCTTCTTGTCGAGCAGTTTCTGGAATGCCTGGCGCAGCGCCACGTAGCCGCCGGTGATCGCGGCGCAACGGGTGCCGCCGTCGGCTTCGAGGACGTCGCAGTCGACGTAGACGCTGCGTTCGCCGAGCGCTTTGAAGTCGACGACGACGCGCAGCGAGCGGCCGATCAGGCGCTGGATCTCGACCCCGCGGCCGTCCTGTTTGCCCTTCGAGATGTCCCGCTGCTTGCGGTCCCCGGTCGAGGCCGGCAGCATCGCGTACTCAGCCGTCACCCAGCCCTTGCCACGCCCCTGCATCCACCGCGGCACCGACTCGTTCACCGAGGCGGTGCAGATCACCCTGGTTTTGCCGATCGAG
>DATAIY010000202.1:0-8191 GCA_036262475.1 Solirubrobacterales bacterium | reverse complement strand
GCTGGTGCGGGTTGCGCTGCATCAGCTCGCGGTCCTTGAAGGCGCCGGGCTCGGACTCATCCGCGTTGCAGCAGAGGTACTTGGCCATCTCGCCACGGGGCAGGAAGGAGGCCTTTTTGCCCATCGAGAAGCCGGCGCCGCCGCGGCCGCGCAGGCCCGAGTCTTCGAGCTCCTTGAGGACCTCGTCCTGCTCCATCTCGCGGTAGGCCTTCTCCAGGGTGGCGTAGCCGCCGTAGCCCTTGTAGCCGTCGATCGTGCGCAGCGCCGGGTCCTCGGCGTGCTCGAGCAGGACGCGGGTCTCGCGGGGATCAGGCATTCGCGCCACCTCCGGGGCTCGGTGTGTCGCCGGCCAACGGTCGCTTCTCGAGGATCTTGTCCGGGAGGACCTCGGCGTCCCCCCTGAGCTGCTCGACCGCGGTCCCGGCCTCGGCCGCCTCGAGCGGGCCGTAGTAGCGCTGGTCGATCGAGGCCATCGGCGCGATGTCGCAGGCGCCGAGGCACTCGAAGCCGGTGACGTAGAAGTCATCGTCGCCCGCGGCGGCGGCGCGGAAGGCGTCGAGCAGCTCGTCGCCGCCGCGCATCCAGCAGCTGATGTTGGTGCAGACCTCGATCCGGTGGCTGCCTACCGCCTCGGTGTGGAGCAGGTCATAGAAGCTGGCGACGGACTCGAGGTAGCCCGGCGTCACCCGCATCACCGCTGCCGCCTGGCGGATTCCGTCGGGCGTGCACCAGCCGTAGCGCTCCTGCACCGCCCACAGCGCTGGGATCGAGGCCGAGTGGCGGGCCGGGTAGCGCGACATCAGCTGCTCGATTTCTTCCTGCAGCTGCGGCGGGCAGTCGACTTCGTGCAGCTCGGGGATGCCCGCCGAGGTGCGGTCGGGGACGCGGCCCTCGGTCAGAGCGCGATCGACGGGAAGCTCGCTCATCGGTCCACACCTCCGAGGATCGGGTCGAGCATGCCGAGGCTGGCGATCATGTCGGCGATGTAGCTGCCGACCGCCATCTCCCTGAAGGCCTGCAGGTTGACGAAGGAGGGGTCGCGGAAGTGGACTCGCGAGGGCTTCGAGGAGCCGTCGGCGAGGACGAAGCAGCCGAGCTCACCGCGCGGGGACTCGATCGAGTAATAGACCTCGCCGGGGTCGACCCGGAAGCCCTCGGTGACGAGCTTGAAGTGGTGGATCAGCGACTCCATCGAGGTCGAGAGCTCCGAGCGCGGCGGCAGCACGTACTTGCGGTCGTCGGCGATGAACGGGCCCTCGGGCAGTAGGTCGAGCGACTGCTCGATGATCTTCGTCGACTCAACCATCTCCGCCACCCGGACCCGGTAGCGGTCGTAGTTGTCGCCGACGGTGCCGACCGGGATCTTGAAGTCCATCTCCGGGTAGGCGAGGTAGTCGAAGGCTTTGCGCAGGTCCCAGGGCTCACCGGCGGCGCGCAGCAGCGGCCCGGTCACGCCCAGCTCCAGGAGCCGCTCGCGGGAGACGATCCCGACCCCTTTGGTCCGCGAGAGGAAGACCTCGTTGCGGTCCAGCAGCGCTTGATACTGGCCGACCCGCACCGGCATGTCGGCGACGAAGGAGCGAAGCTTCTGCTCGAATCCGAGCGGGATGTCCTCGATTACGCCGCCGACCTGGAAGTAGCGGGTGTGCATCCGCTGCCCGGCCGCCATCTCGAACAGGTCGAGGATGCGGTCGCGCTCGCGGAAGCAGTACCAGAGCATCGAGATCGCGCCGAGGTCCAAAGCGGTCGTGCCCAGCCAGACCAGGTGGGAGTGGATCCGGTTGAGCTCGAGGAAGATCGTCCGCAGGTACTTGGCGCGGGGCGGGATCTCAAGCCCGATCAAGCGCTCGACGGCGCCGCAGTAGGCCTCCATCTGGAAGAAGTAGGAGACGTAGTCCATCCGCTCGACGAAGGGGATGACCTTCCAGTAGCTCTTGTCCTCGCAGGACTTTTCGATCCCGGTGTGGACGTAGCCGATCACCGGCTTGAGGTCCTTCACGACCTCGCCTTCGAGCTCGACCACTAGCCGCAGCACGCCGTGGGTGGCGGGGTGGTGCGGGCCGATGTTGACGGTCATCACCTCGGTGGCGCGGTCCTCCATCAACTCAGCCATAGTTGTGCTCGTTGTAGGTGAAGGTGACGGGCTCGCCGCCGACCGGGAAGTCGCGCCGCTGCGGCCAGCCGACGTAGTCCTCGGGCAGCAGGATCCGGGTCAGGTCCGGATGTCCCCTGAACACCACCCCGAAAAAGTCGAATGCCTCCCTCTCCTGAGCCTCGGCGGTTGCAAACAGCTCCACACACGAGTCGATCTCCGGGAGATCGCTCTGGGAGTGGCCCGGGGCAGGGGCCGAGAACGAACCCAGGTGCTCGCCCGCAGGCTCCTGCCCCGGGCCACTCGCGGCCGGATCGCCCAGCATCGCCTTGACCCGCAGGCGCTCGACCCGATCGCGGTTCAGCAGCTCGTAGTGGACGCCAAAGCGGGGCTCGGCGGGGAGGTAGTCGGCGACGTGCAGGCTGGAGAGGAAGCGGTAGCGCTGGCCCGGCTCGTCGCGCAGCCAGCCGAGCACGGCGAGCACCTGGGTCGGGTCGACGATCAGGGCGGCCTGGCCACGGTCGAAGGAGGTGGCGAGGACCGACCCGGGGTGGTCGCGCTCGATTTCCCCCCGGATCAACTCCAGTCCGGGGGCGTCAGGCAAGGCTTAGCTCCCTGGCGGCTTTGTAGGCTTCCGCCGCCTCCGGGCTGGGGGTGCTGGCCGGGCCGCCGCGCGCCCACTCCTCGGTGCCGGCGGCGTTGTAGCGCTGGCGCCAGCCCTGGTCGGCGTTGCCGATGATCTTGCGCTGCAGCTTGCTGAACCCGTACATGACCGCCTCCGGCCGGGGCGGGCAGCCGGGAATGTGGAGATCGATCGGCATGAACTTGTCGGCGCCCTGGACGACGGCGTAGTTGGCGAACATGCCGCCGGACGAAGAGCAGGCGCCCATCGAGATCGCCCATTTCGGCTCCAGCATCTGGTCATAGAGGCGGCGGACGACCGGCGCCATCTTGATCGAGACCCGGCCCGAGAGGATGATCAGGTCCGCCTGGCGCGGCGAGGCGCGCAGGGCCTCGGCGCCGAAGCGGGCAAGGTCGTAGCGGGCGGTGACGATGGAGATCGGCGCTTCGATCGCGCAGCAGGCGAGGCCGAAGGTGAGCGGGAAGATCGAGTTCGCCCGCGCCAGGTTCAGCATTTTCTCGAAGGTGGTGGTGACGACCCGCTCTTCGACGTAGCGGTCGAGATCCTCGCCCTCGAGGTCGCCGCGGAGCATCTGCCGTGCCGTGGCCTGCTTGGAGCGGAGTGTTCGGCGCTCTACCTCCAATCCAGCGCACCCTTTCGCCAGACGTAGACGAAGGCGATCATCAGCAGGACGACGAAGGTGACGAGCTCGCCGAGGACGAAGACGCTGTCGGCTCCCTTCAGGATCACCCCGACGGGGTAGAGGAAGACGACCTCGATGTCGAAGAGGATGAACAGCATCGCCACGAGGTAGAAGCTGACCCCGAATTTGAAGCCCTTCATCGCTTCGACCGGGATGCCCGACTCGTAGGGCTCGCCCTGGCGGCGGCTGGCGGCGGTCGGCACCTTCGGCTTCTTCGGGCCGATCAGGTGATTGAGCATCGCGAAGGCTCCGCCCACGGTCAGGCCGAGGACCGCGAAGACGAGGATCGGGAAGTAGCTCTTGAGCACTGGGGGGAGTGGGGGTGTGGGTCCGGGCGGCGCCTGGCGTCTTTCGCCGTCGCTCAACGCCCGTAGCCGCTGTTATACACCCACCTTGTGACAACTTGCTACATAGTGCTTTTCCGCATCAGTAAGCGGAACCCCGACCCCTTTGGGCGGATATAGGCAATGGTCGCTGTCCACATCGTCGTCGGCTGCTTGGTAATCCTCCTCAACCTCGCCGCAGGCGCCGTTGGCGGGGTCGCCTGGTTCCGCGATCAGGCGTCGATCCCCTTCTGGTATCTGCTCCGAGCCGCTCAGGGCTCGGTCTTTCTCCAGGCCATGCTCGGCGGCCTGCTCGTTGTGACTAACCACAAACCCGCCGAAAACCTGCACTACCTCTACGGGATCCTGCCACTGGTCGTCTCCTTCCTCGCCGAGGGCGCCCGCACCGGCGCCGCCCAGCGTGAGCTCGGCGAGGTCGACTTCGAGTCGCTCCCTGCCGACACCCAGCAGTCCCTCGCTCTGCAGATCGTCCGTCGCGAGATGGGGATCATGGCCGTCAGCTGCGGCGTCATCTTCTTCCTCGCCCTGCGCGCGGCCACCACCGGCGGCCACCTCTAGGCGGGGGAATGCGCTCCTCGATTTCCAGCGATGTTTTTTCCATCGATCAGCATGAACAACGCATCGCTCGTATCGGGATCAGTCGATGCGGAAGGCCGGGTGGTCCGGCGCGATCCGGCGCAACTCCTCGTCTGAGGAGTCGGGCCCGACGCCGTCAAAGAAGGCGCCGACCTCCCACTTCCACTTCTCGAGGTAGGCGCGGAGGAGGGGAGGGCGCTGGGAATCGGGAACCTCGGTTGCTGTGAACTCCTCGACCCGGCGGCCGCGCACCAGCCGCCCGCCGCCGCTGGCACGCATGTTCCGGACCCACTGGGTGTTCCCGCGCGGCGCCACCAGGTAGCGGTCACCCTCGAACTCGAGCGGGTTGACCGGCGTCTTGCGCCACTCGCCGCTCTTGCGCCCCTTCACTTCGAGCACCCGCGAGCCGGCAAGAGGCATCCCCAGCTTGGTCGCCCCGGCGACCAGCGGGTTGAAGACGTGTTTGGTGAACCAGCCGGGCTCCTTGAACGTCTCAGCCATTGCCTCGATTATCGCAGCAAGCGCCGTCGGCCGGGCACCACGCTAGGCTCCCGCCATGCTCGACCACGTCGGCATCGAGGTCAGCGACTTCGCCCGCAGCAAGGCCTTCTACGAAGCGGCCCTGGCGCCGCTGGGGATCACCCTGCTGATGGAGCCGATGCCCGAGGCCGCGGGCTTCGGCAGCGAGACCGAGCACGGTCCCAAACCCTACTTCTGGATCATGGCCCGCGGCCGGCCCACCGTGAGCGGCGCCCACATCTCCTTCGGCGCGGACGATCGCGAGACCGTGGACGCGTTCCACGCCGCCGCCCTGGAGGCCGGAGGCACCGACAACGGCGCCCCTGCTCCCCGCCCGATCTATCACCCGCGCTACTACGGCGCCTTCGTCCTCGATCCCGATGACAACAACGTCGAGGCGGTCTGCCACCGGGGTTAGAGGTGGGCCGGCGGGGCGAGTTCAGTCCAGCGGCCGGAACTCGCCGCCGTAGAAGACCAGCGGGTCGCCCTCGTTCGTCTCCACGGCCCTGACCTCGCCGGTGACGATCACGTGGTCGCCGGCGGCGAGGACGTCGCGCAGGTCGCAGGCGAGCCAGATCAGGGAATTGTCGATAGCCGGGACGCCGTCGCGCTCTGTCCAGCCGACGCCCGCCCACTTCTCGGCGACCGGGGCCTTGGTCGCGAAGGAGCGAGCGATCGGCTCCTGGCCCTTGTGGAGGACGCTGACGCCGAAGCGGTCGGCGGCCTGGACGGCGAGCAGGGTGCGCGAGCCGCGGTCGAGGCAGGCGAGCATCAGCATCGGCTCGATCGAGAGTGAGCAGACCGCATTCGCGGTCGCTCCGGCCGGTCCCTCGGCCCCGCTGGCGGTGACGATCGTGACGCCGGTGGGCAGGCTCGCCATCGCGGCGCGGAAACGGGATGAGTCGGGCGGCGGGGGCATCGTCAGAAGATCGGGATCGGCTCCAGACAATATGATGCGCGCCGCGTGCGTCCAGTACTGGTCATAGCCATGGTGATCGCCGCCGCCTTGGGCCTTGCCGCCTGCGGCTTCGGCGAGAAGGGGATCTCGGTCTCCAAGAGCGACCCCAATTACGACGGGGCCGTTCTCTTCGCCACCCACTGCTCTGGCTGTCACACCCTGAGCGCCGCCGGCACCCAGGGAACCGGCAATCGAGGTCAGCGGACGCAGGGTCCGAGCCTTGACGAACGAACCGAGACCTACGAAGATGCTCTATACGCGATTCAGAATGGCGGCTTCTCCGGGGCGATCATGCCCCAGAACATCGTCGTCGGCAAAGAAGCGGAAGCGATCGCCAGGTTCGTCGCCAAGTACGCCGGCGAAGACGCCGAATCCTCGCCGCGGCCCGGCGAGACCTCTCCCTAGCGCGGATCTCCATGCTTGACCTGAAGCTGATCCGCTCCGACCCCGAGCGGGTCAAAACGGCGCTGGCGCGTCGCGGTGTCGCCAACCAGGTCGACGAGCTGCTCGCTCTCGACGCCCGCCGCCGCGAGCTGCTGCCCGAGGTCGAGAACGCCCAGGCCGAGCGCAAGACGCTCTCCAAGCGGATCGGTGAGGCCAAGCAGGCGGGCGAGGACGCCGACGAGCTGATGGCCACGGTGCAGGGGCTGAAGAAGCGGATCGAGTCCGGCAACGAGGAGCTGGAGAAGGTGGAGGCCGAGCTCAGTGTGCTGGCCACGAGCCTCCCCAACCTGCCCGACCCCGAAGCGCCCGACGGGATGACCGAGGAGGACGCGGTCGTCCTTCGTGAGGTGGGCGAGCGGACCGAGTTCGACTTCGAGCCCCGTGACCATCTCGAGATCGGGACCGCGCTCGGGCTGATCGAGATGGAGGCCGCCGCGCGCCTCTCCGGCTCCCGCTTCGCCTACCTGAAGGGGGACCTGGTAATGCTCGAGCTGGCCCTGGTCCGCTTCGCGATCGAGCTGGTCCGCGCCGAGGGACACGAGCCGGTCGTACCACCGGTCCTGGTCCGCGAAGAGGCGTTGGAGGGGACCGGCTTCCTGCCCGGCGACCGCGACCAGATCTACGAGATCCCCAAGGACGAATTGTTCCTCGCCGGCACCTCCGAGGTCGCACTAGCCGGCCTCCACGCCGGCGAGATCCTCAACCCCGCCGGGCTGCCGCTGCGCTACTGCGGCTTCTCGACCTGCTTCCGCCGCGAGGCCGGCGCCGCTGGCCGCGATACCCGCGGCATCTTTCGCGTCCACCAGTTCGACAAGGTCGAGATGTTCTCGTTCGTCGAGCCGTCGGAGTCGGCGGCCGAGCACGAGCGCCTGCTGGCGATCGAGGAGCGCATCCTCGCTGAGCTGGAGCTTCCCTACCGGGTCGTCAACGTCGCCGTCGGCGACCTCGGCGCGCCGGCGGCGAAGAACTACGACTGCGAGGCGTGGATCCCGAGCCAGAGCCGTTACCGGGAGTTGACCTCGTGCTCCAACACGACCGATTACCAAGCACGGCGACTGGGGTGTAGGTATCGGCCGGGCGACGGCGAAGCCCCCCAGCCAGTGCACACCCTGAACGGCACCGCGGTGGCTGTGGGGCGCACGATGATCGCTCTGATCGAGAACCGGCAGGAACGCGACGGCGGATTCACGCTACCCAAAACTTTGCATCGGTACGGCTCGCCTGAAAGAATCGCGCCTCAATGAACTCCAGTGTGCGCGAGGCCAAGCGGGTGGTCCTCTGCGATGACCACGAGATCGTCCGCGAGGCAATCAAGGCGCGGATGGCGAATTCGAGCATCGTCGAGATCGTCGGCGAGGCCGGAAACGGCCGCGACGTGGTCGACGTAGTCAAGGAGCTCGAGCCCGACGTCCTGATCATCGACGTCGAGCTGCCCAAGCGCGACGGGATCGAGGCGACCAAGGAGGTCCTGAAGGCGAGGCCGCGGACCAAGGTGATCATCTTCACCGCCCACGCGCAGCCGGACCTGCTCGCGCTGGCGCTGCGGGCCGGGGCCTCGGGCTACGTGCTCAAGTCGGCGCCGGCCGAGGACATCGCCCGGGCGGTCAAAGCGGTGACCGGTGGCGGCACCTTCCTCGGCGGCGACTTCGCCGGCGGCAAGCCCTCGGAGGTCGAGAAACTGCTCGACCTCTCCCCCCGCGAGCGCCAGATCCTCGAGCTGCTGGCCGAGGGGCTGCGGGTCAAAGAGATCGCCGAGCGGCTCGCGCTCAGCCCGGCGACCGTCCACACCCACGTCCGCAACGCGATCGCCAAGCTCGAGGTCGACACCCGGACCGAGGCGGTGGCGCTGGCCGTACGCTTCAGCTACCTCGGCGCGGGCGGCGGCGCCATTTAACCGGCGCCGCCTTCTCCGCTCACATGCGCCTCACTTCTC
>DATAIY010000201.1:0-8993 GCA_036262475.1 Solirubrobacterales bacterium | reverse complement strand
CCCCCGAACAACGCCCAGAACAAGGATGTCCTGCTCGGCAAGCTGCGCGACTGGCTGCTCGACAACAGCGATCGGGTGCTGGACACGATGCAGCTGGAAACCGGCAAGGTCCGCGCCGACGCCTCCAACGAGCCGGCCTACCTGGCCGACCTGATCAACTTCTACGGCACCAAGGCGAGCAAGTTCATCGGTGAGGAGAGCGTCCGCCCCCACTCCGCCCTGCTGGTCTCCAAGAAGCTGCGGATCCAGTACCGGCCCCATCCGGTGGTCGGCATCATCAGCCCCTGGAACTTCCCTCTGATCCTTGCCCTCGGCGACGCGATCCCTGCGATGCAGGCGGGTGCAGCGGTCGTGATCAAGCCCTCCGAGTTCACCCCCCTCGGCCTGGCCGAGGTGGTCAAGGCCTGGAAGGAGGAGATCGGCGGCCCCGACGTGCTCGACTGCGTGCAGGGGATCGGCGAGACCGGCGGCGCCCTGGTCGACGCGGTCGACTTCGTCCAGTTCACCGGCTCCGACAGGACGGGCCGCAAGGTGATGGCCCGCGCCGCCGAGACGCTGACCCCGGTCAGCCTGGAGCTCGGCGGCAAGGACCCGATGATCGTGCTCTCCGACGCCGACCTCGACCGCGCCGCCAACGCCGCGGCCTGGGGCGGGATGATGAACTCGGGCCAGATCTGCATCTCGGTCGAGCGGATCTACGTCGAGGAGCCCGTCTACGACGACTTCGTGGCCAAGCTCACTGCGGAGGTCGGCAGGCTGCGGCAGGGCACCGACGACGCCGCCAACCCGAAGGACATCGGGGCGATGACCTCACCCAACCAGACCGCGATCGTCGCCGACCACGTCGACGACGCGCTCGCCTCCGGCGCCCGGGCGCTGACCGGCGGCAAGCGGGTCGAGGGGCCCGGCGACTACTTCGAGCCGACCGTGCTCGTCGACGTCGACCACTCGATGAAGGTGATGCGCGACGAGACCTTCGGCCCGGTGGTCGGGGTGATGAAGGTGAGCGACAGCGAGGAGGCGCTGCGGCTCGCCAACGACAGCCGCTACGGGCTCTCCGGCTCGGTCTTCGGCGAGCGCGAGCGGGCCGAGCGGGTCGCGCGGCAGGTCGAGTGCGGCGCGATCAACGTCAATGACGTGCTCGTCAACTACTTCGCCTCCGACGTGCCGATGGGGGGCTGGAAGCAATCGGGGATCGGGTTCCGCCACGGCGAACCGGGGATCAAGAAGTACTGCCGCAGCGAGTCGCTCGTGATCACCCGCTTCGCCGCCAAGCGCGAGCCGACCTGGTACCCGTACACCAAGGGCCGCCGCGGCCTGGTCGGGCGACTGATGCGGCTCTTCAACGCCCGCGATCTCAAGCGCCGACTCGGCCTTCGCGGCTGACACCCGACATCTGAGGGCATCGCGGACGGGCCGGTCGGCGCCCCCGGTAGCCTCTTCAGGTTCATGGCCGAGCGCGATTTCATAGCCGCAGTCAAAGAGCGCGTCGTCGTCTTCGACGGCGGCATGGGCGCGACCCTGGAGCAGTTCGACCTCACCCAGGGGGACTACGGGGGGCTGCTCGGCAAATGCCACGAGGCGCTCGTTCTCAACCGCCCCGACGTGATCGAGGGGGTGCACAGCTCGATGCTGGAAGCCGGCGCCGACGTGATCGAGACCGACACCTTTCAGGGCTCGCGGCTGAAGCTCGAAGAGTGGGGCCTCGGCGAGCACACGCTCGAGATCAACACCAAGGCCGCGCAGATCGCCCGCAAGGCGGCCGGCGAGGACCGCTATGTCGCCGGCTCGATCGGGCCGACCGGCTTCCTGCCGGCCTCGACCGACCCGACCCTCGGCGACATCTCCTTCGGCAAGCTGACCGAGGTCTTTGCCGAGCAGGCCCGCGGCCTGGTCGAAGGCGGCGCCGACCTGATCATCATCGAGACCGCGCAGGACATCCTCGAGGTCAAGGCGGCGATCTTCGGCGCTCGCGAGGCCTTCGCCGCCACCGCTCGCCGGCTGCCGCTGCAGATCAGCGTCTCGCTTCTCCCCAACGGCGGCAAGATGCTGCTGGGGACCGACATCCAGGCGGTGCTGACGACGCTGAGGGCACTCGACGTCGACGTCATCGGGCTCAACTGCTCGACCGGGCCCGAGGACATGCGCGACGCGATCCGCTTCCTCGGCGAGACCAGCCCACTGCCGGTCCACTGCATCCCCAACGCGGGTCTGCCGCTGCAGGGCCCCGACGGGGAGACGATCTTCCCCGAAAAGCCCGAGCCGCTGGCCGCGACCCTGGGCGAGTTCGTCGAGCGCTACGGCGTCGGCATCGTCGGCGGCTGCTGCGGGACGACGCCCGAGCACATCGCCGCGATCCGCGAGCGGGTCGGCGAGCGAACCGCCGGCGAGCGTCCCGCCCCGGCGCCGATCGAGGTTTCCTCGATGATGACCTCGACGCCGCTGGTCCAGGAGCCGCGCCCGACGCTGGTCGGCGAGCGGGTCAACTCGCAGGGATCGCGCAAAGCCAAGGAGCTGCTGCTCAGCGACGACTACGACGGCCTGGTCCAGGTCGCCGAAGACCAGGTCGAAGGCGGCGCCCACGTGCTCGACGTCTGTGTGGCGCTGACCGAGCGCCAGGACGAGGACGAGCAGATGAGCATGGTGGTGAAGCGGATCTCGCTCAGCCAGCCCTCGCCGATCCAGGTCGACTCGACCGAGCCGGAGGTGATCAAGGCTGCCCTGGAGCAGATCCCCGGGCGGGCGATCGTCAACTCGATCAACCTCGAGGCCGGGCGCGACAAGGCCGACGTCGTCGTGCCGCTGGCGAAGGCGCACGGCGCGGCGCTGATCGCGCTGACGATCGACGAGGTCGGGATGGCGAAGACGGCGGACCGCAAGGTCGAGATCGCCGAACGGATCCGCGACATCGCCTGCGAGGAGCACGGGCTCGAACCCGAGGCCCTGATCTTCGACCTGCTCACCTTCACCTTGACCACCGGCGATGAGGAGTGGCGGCCCTCCGCCGTGGAGACGATCGAGGGGATCCGCCGGGTCAAGGCGGAGATCCCCGGCGTCAAGACCTCGCTTGGCGTCTCCAACGTCTCCTTCGGCATCTCCCCGCGCCCGCGCGCGGTCCTCAACTCGGTCTTCCTGCACCACTGCGTCGAGGCCGGGCTCGACCTGGCGATGGTCAACCCGAATCACATCACCCCCTACAGCGAGATTTCCGACGACGAGCGCGAGCTGACCGATGACCTCGTCTTCAACCGCCGCGAGGACGCGCTGGAGCGCTTCATCTCCCATTTCGAGTCAGAGGGCGAGGAGGCCGAGGCCGCCAGCTTGGCCGACCCCACCGAGGGCATGGAGCCCGAGGAGGCGCTGCACTGGCACATTTTGCGCCGCAAGAAGGACGGGGTCGAGGACTGGATCGATCGCTCGGTGGAGAAGATCGGGGCCGTCCCGACCCTGAATAAGGTGCTGCTGCCGGCGATGAAGGAGGTCGGCGACAAGTTCGGCGCCGGCGAACTGATCCTGCCCTTCGTCCTGCAGTCGGCCGAAGTGATGAAGCGCGCCGTCGCCCAGCTCGAGAACTATCTGGACCGGATCGACGGTCACACCAAGGGCAAGGTCGTGATCGCGACCGTCTTCGGCGACGTCCACGACATCGGCAAGTCGCTCGTCAACACGATCCTCACCAACAACGGCTACACGGTGATCGACCTCGGCAAGCAGGTTCCAGTCGACGCAATCATCGAAGCCGCAGTCGAAAACGACGCCGACGCGATCGGTCTCTCCGCCCTGCTCGTATCGACTTCCAAGCAGATGCCGACCTGCATCCAGGAGCTGCATCAGCGCGGGCTCGACTTCCCGGTGCTGGTCGGTGGCGCCGCGATCAACCGCGACTTCGGCCGCCGCACGCTCTACCCGAAGGGCAGAGAGTCCGACGAGGTCTACGAGCCCGGCGTCTTCTACTGCAAGGACGCCTTCCAGGGCCTCGACACGATGGACGCGCTGGTCGACGAGGAGGCACGCGCCGCCCTGGTCGAACGGATCAAAGCCGAGGCCAGGCAGTTGCGTGAGAAGCCTGTCGTCGTCGACGATTCGCCACCGACGACGGACGACAGCGTGCGCTCTGCCGTCCGCACCGACGCGCCGATCCCGGCGCCGCCGTTCTGGGGCGCACGGGAGGTCGCGATCGACCTCGACGACGTCTACCCCTACCTCGACCGCCATGTGCTCTTCAAGCTGCATTGGGGCGGGCGTGGGGTCAAGGGCGAGGCCTGGCGCCAGCTGGTCGAGGGCAATGACGAGGAGGAGGGCTTCGCGCCGCGCCTGGAGCGGATGTGGCGCGAGCAGGACTACCTGCATCCCCGAGCCAGACTCGGCTACTTCCCCTGCAACGCCGACGGCAACGAGCTGGTGATCTTCGACCCTGAGGATCCCGAGCGCGAGATCGAGCGGCTCGTCTTCCCGCGCCAGCCCAAGCACGACCGCATCTGCCTCGCCGACTTCTACCGGCCGTTGGATTCCGGTGAACGCGACGTAGTCGCGCTGCAGGGAGTCACCGTCGGGCCTGAGGTGACCGAGCTGATCGGGCGACTGGAGGGCGAAGGCGAGTTCGCCGAGCAGCTCTACGTCCACGGCCTCGGCGTGCAGTCGGCCGAGGGCCTGGCCGAGTGGCTGCACTCCGACATCCGCCGCCAGCTCGCAATCGACGCCGACCAGGGGCGCCGTTACTCCTGGGGCTACCCCGCCTGCCCGGATCAATCAGAGCACGAGAAGGTCTGGCGGCTGCTCGGGCTCGAGGAGATCGGGATGACCCTCTCCGACGGTTTCGCGGTTATGCCCGAGCAATCGACTGTGGCGATAGTCGCCCATAACCCCCAGGCCGTCTACTTCGGGATGAAGTCCGGCTTCGTCCCGGTCGAGAGGGCGCCGGACGAATTGATCGCCGGAACCGATCGCGGCGGCGACCTGCCGCCCGAGTCCGATCCCGACGACACCGAGCAAGCGCAGGTCCCGGAGCCGCTCGGGCGCTGAAGGTCGCCGGCAGTGGACCGCGGCCGGCCTCGACGAGCGGTTCGAGAAGGCGGGTCGGCGCTGGCTGGATGGACTCGGCGCCGGCCACGTGCCCCTCGTTAGCCAGGTCTGCCGGCCTGGGATAGGCGGTGGCACACCCTGGCGCAGATCCCAGTCCCAATACACCGGAGTTTTATAGCTCAGCGAGTTTTTCGCCTAAACGACGCCCTCGCGATTCGTTTCAGCGCCAGCACGGGGCTTCGACTCGAGCCGGACCGGTGCTGTCGAGAGCGCCTGCACCCGCAGATCGCTCCAGGTCAAGCCCTCGCGGACGAGGGCCGGGAGGCCGAGAGCCACCGCGGTAGCGATCTCGACCGCCTGGAGGATGACGCCGTAGGCGAGCGCATCGGCGGTGCCGACTCCGAACCCGGTATGCAGGACGCTGATCACCGCGAGCTGGAAGACGCCGATGTTCGACGGGGTAGCGGGAACGACGGCGGTCACGTTGACGGCGAAGAGGACCGCGGCGGCGGCGCCGATACCCGCCTTGCCGTCAAGGCCGAGGGCATAGAGCAGCACCCAGCAGGCCGACAGCTGGATCGCCCAGGCCCCCAGCTGTGCGGCGGCCGCGGCGGCGCCGCGTCGCGGGTCGCGGAAGACCGCGAGCCCAGCGCGCACCTGGATCAGCGCTCGGTGCACGGCGGCCCCGAGCCGTGCCAGACGCCCGTTGCCGTTGCGGCGCATCAGCAGCGGCGCCAACAGGACCACGACGAGCAACAGCAACGGCACTAGGCTGAAAAGGAAGAGCTGCTTGGTCCCGGAGTGAAAGAGCGGCGTGGTCGAGACGATGATCACTCCGAGCAGCACCAGGGCGACGAGGTTGAGCATCGTCTGGGAGACCAGGGTTCCGAGCAGGACGGGCAAGGTTTCCCGCATCCGACCGGTGCGGCGAGCCAGCGTCAGCGCCCTCGCGGGCTCGCCGAGACGGGCCGGTAGGGTGGCCGACATCAGCACCCCGATCATCGTCGCCGAGGTCACGTCGCGACGCCGGATCGACCGGTTGGGCAGTGCCGCGCGGGCGATCCAGTACCAGGAGGCGGCGCGGAAGAAGAGTGAAACGGCCATCAGCGCGCAGGCGACGACCACCAGGGTGAAATTGGAGCGGACGATGCTTTCGACCACCTTGTCGACGCCGATTTTCTGCGCCGCCAGCAGAGACAGTCCGATGCCGAGCGCACCGGCGACACCGAGTCCGACGCGCCGGGCCACCCTGCGGCCCCGGTTGCCGACCTCGGCCGGCGCCGGGTCCAGCGAGGGAAGCCGCTGAGACCTGCGCTTCGGCTCGCCGTCCGCGGGACGAAACCCGGCCCAGTGCGCGAACCGTTCCCCGGACGTGGCCGGCCCGGGCACCTCGATAGCCCGCTCGTAGACCTCGGTCACCTGGTCGGCCACCCGCGGCCAGGCATAGCGCTGGGCGCTGCGGCGGGCAGCCTCCCCCATCGCCTTCAGGCGCTCGGGCTGATGGTGGATGCGCTGAAGCTCCTCGGCCAGGCGCTGCGGGTCGGCGGGCGGCACCAGAATCCCGTCGACGCCGTCGGTGACGACGTCGCTGTAGCCCGCGATGGCAGAGGCGATCACCGGCGTCCCCGCCGCGAACGCCTCGGTCAGCACCATCCCGAAGCTCTCGCCCGAGAGCGAAGGCGCGCAGAGCACGTCGGCCTCATGCAGCTCGGACCAGAGGTTCTCGCCCGAGACGCGGCCGCGGATGTCGATCCACTGCATCAGTTCGGGATCGGCGACGTAGCGGAGGACGTCCTCGCGATCGGCGCCGATCACGGTGAGGCGGCACGGCACGTGCTCCACCAGGGCGCCGAACGCGGTCAGCAGGATCGGCAGCCCCTTGCGCTCCTCCGGCCGGCCGACGAAGAGGATCTTCAGTTCTCTGCCGGTCGGCGCCGGTGTGCTCGGCGCGGCGTCAACGTCGACCCCGTTGGGGATGATCGTGTACTCGCCGCCATACCAGCGGCGACCGGTCCAGGCGGCGGCTTCGGAGACGGCGATCCGGGCCGAGAGGCGGTTGAGGAGCCTCCGGGCGCCGACCGCGTTGGCGATGCAGTTGGGAACCGGCTTGGTCGAGTAGGCATGGAAGGTCCCGACCACCGGCGTCCTCGCCCCCAGCGTCGCGTTCCAGCCGACCAGCGGTGCCAGCGGCTCGTGGACGTGGATGACGTCGAACTCGCTCGCCCGCACCGCCCGGCGCGGGGCGAGGACCCCGCCGGCCGGGAACGGGGCGAGGTTGGAAACCGACCCGTTGGCGCCGAAGCCAACGGTGCGCCCCAACGGCGTCAGGTAGTCCGGGATGTAGGGCGGGTTGGCAGCGGCTCGGTGCAGAACTCGACTGATCCGCCCGGGCGGATCGAAGGGGGCGATTACGCGGACGTCGTGGCCACGATCGATAAACTCCTCGGCGAGAGCCTCAACGTGCCGGTTCACGCCCCCCTGGTAGGACCAGGAATATGGCGAAACGAAACCTATGCGCACGAGAACTAAGGGTAGATCATCGACCGGGGCCCGGCGAGGAAATGTCTGTCGAAGCCGGCGTCCACCTTATGACTGAGCTCCCTGACCTTCAGATTGAGGTCGCTGACCCTTCCGTTGAGGTTCTCTTTGTCTGCGCGGTGTCCCGCCTACCTCCCTCGGCCCAGACGAAGCCGGTGAAGACGAGGAGGTAGGCGGTGCCGATCTCGAGCAGCAGGGCGCCGGAATCGTTGGCGAGGGTCCCGACCGCGGTCGCCGCGAGGGCTCCGATCAGGCCGGATCGCATCGCCGGCGCTTCGCGCAGCCAGGCGCGGAGACGATCGCGGCGCAGCACCGCGAGTGCGGCAAGGGCGGCAACCAAGGGAAGGAAGGCGAGCAGGATTGGCCGCGCGAAGCTGTGCGCCGAGAGCTGCAGGCGTCGCTGGGCGACGTTCGAGAGGTCCCGAAGCCCACCGGCGTCGAGCACCGAGCGGGTGAGGTGGGCGTTGGCGCCGGAGACGAGATCGATCAGGACGAGCAACGACAGGACCGCGAACGGCGCCGCGATCACCAGCAGCGCCGAGCGGCGACGTCCGGCGGCGACCGCCGCGGCCGCCACCGCGGCCCCGACCGGAAAAACGATCGCGGCGCCGACATCGGCGCCGAAGCGGCCGGCGGCGAAGACGAAAGCGCAGACCAGACCAAGAGCGAGGAATGCGACCGCGCAGCGCCGCGGTGAGAGGCTCGGAGCGAACCCAACGAGGCCGGCGCCGGTCCCGGCGACGATCAGCACCGCGAGCAGCGCCTCGAGCTCATTGCCGATCCCGAAGAAGCGGACGCCGAGGCCGGGATTCGGGCCCAGCAGCGAGAGCGCGCTCAGCGGCGAGCCGGCGATGACGTCGATCGCGTAGGCGAGGACGGTCAGCGCTGAGGCCACGGCGAGGGCCCGGTAGCCACTCAGCAACGCCAACGTCAGGGCCCCGAGCAGCGGAGCGCCGAGTAGCACGAGCAGTACTTCGGCGCTCTCGCTCGGTTCGATCGCGGCGCCGGCCAGCAGCACCAATGGCATGTAGATCACGGCGAGGCCCGCAAGGCGCACGCCGATCCGCGCGGCACCACCTCGGGTGACCGCAATCGCCAGGCCCAAGAGCAGGAACCAAGCCAGCAGGCTGAGCCCCAACACCGGCCCCCGGCGCGACGAGATGACCGCCATCCGCGCGGCCAGGGATTCGACCGCGGTGGGGTCGACCGAGCCCTCCGAGCTGATTGGCTGCCCCGACACTTCCGCCGGGATTTCGGCGTTGAAGTGTTCGAGGATCGTCGGCGCCACGTCGGTTGAGAGGACGTAGCCATCGGTGCGGGTGCTGTCCGAGATCAGGTCGCCGTCGAAGCCCCTGCCGGCGATGCCGATCGCGAGGGGAGCATCTGAGTCGCCGGTGGGGCGGGCGATGGCGATCAGCAGGTCGTTGCCGTGG